>DATBBO010000573.1:0-2441 GCA_036270995.1 Dongiaceae bacterium
CGCTGGTAACCGAGCTCAACCGGCCCTCACGGCCCGCCTCTGTTACCCCGTGTCACCCCGAAGAGCAGCCGCCGATGCAAGAGAAGCCCGGCGACCGTACCATCGGGAACCCCGGACCGCCACCCTCGCCTCGCTAGTTGAAGTCCCGCGGAATGCTCTCCTTCCAGTTGCGCGAGAAGATCGGGGTCTCGTTTTCGAAGGCCCCGAGCTTTGCCTCGACATGGAAATGGGTTCTGTCGGCCCGAAGGACGGTCCAGGTCTCGCTGCGCGTCTTCCAATCGCCGCGGCCGATCGAAATGGCGAAGCTGATCTCGATCTCGGCGGAGAGCGGGTCGTCGTCGCGGATGCGATAGGCCTCGCGGTGGATGTAGTCGGTCTCCTGGCCCGTATGGTCGATGGTGTAATGCCCCAGATCCTCGGCGACGTGGAATGTCTGGATGCCCGCGCCGATGTCACGCTCCACCCAGCGGCGGTGGCTGGCCGGCCGATGGTAGGTCTTGGCCAGCGGCTTCGCCCCTTCCGATTCCGGAAAGGCGGGCAGCTTAGCATCCTCGGGCCGCGGCGCCCGTCGCGGCAGCTCGAGCCGGCTCGCGCCGGTGAAGACCGTCAGGGTGACGGGTTCGGGTGAGGGCCAGACGATGGGCCAATAGGCCGTGGAGATCGCGACGCGGATGCGATTTCCCGCGGCGAAGGCATGGGCGACGTCGTTCAGCTGCACGGTGACCCGATAGCGCTTGCCCGGCGCAGGCGCCTCGGGATGCTCATGGCTCTCGCGATGGGCGAGATTGAGAATGCCATAGGTGATGCGCGTCGATGCACCGCCGGGCGTCACCTCGTTGAGGCGCACGGCCAGGAAGGCGCTCGGCCGGTCGACGGCGAGCTCCAGGGTGACCCGGGGCGCCCCCAGGATCTCCAGCCGCTCCGTCAGCGGGGCGCTGTCGAAGACCATGGCCCGGCCATCGTCCAGGCGCTGGTCGAAGGGCAGATCGGGATCGACGCCGGAGCCGCTCCAGATCCCGGCGCATTCGCCCAGGGATTGCGGCGAGACCGTCTGCACCGAAGTCTCCGGGCCGGCTTTCTCCAGAAGCCGGCCGCCGACCTCCAGCGCGAGGGTTTGCGGCTTGATGTTGGGGCTGGGCCAGCCCGGCTCCGCGACCCAGCGCCCCGGCCGGTGGTCATAGAAGGGACGCGGCGGCGCCGGCTCCTCCATCCAGACCCGGTATTGCGGCTCGTCCATGACACCGGTCTCGATCCCCTTCAGCCATTTGTCCCACCAGCGCAGCGCTTCCTGCAGGAAGCCGATCTGCGGGCCGGGCTTGCCGAAATGGGGATATTTGTGGGCCCACGGGCCGACCAGGCCCTTCCTCGGGCATTGCAGATGCTCCAGCATGCGCGGGACGGTGTTGGAGTAGCCATCGGCCCAGCCGCTGATGAGGTAAACCGGGCAGGCGATGGCACTCCAATCCTCGCAGATGGAGCCGTGCTTCCAGAAGGCGTCCCGCCGCTGGTGCTTCAACCATTCGGCGACGAGCAGCGGCTCGTGCTTCAGCCGGTTGAGCCAGGTTTTGCGCCAGGCCGCGCCCAGCAGCGCCTTGTCGGGGCTGCGCGACATATAGGCGAACATCACCGAGGCCCAGTGCATGTTGTCGTTCAGGAGCTTGCCGCCCATGAAATGGATGTCGTCGGCATAGCGGTCATCGGTCGAGCAGAGGGAGATGACGGCCTTGAGCTCCGGCGGCCGGCGGGCTGCGACCTGCAAGCCGTTGAAGCCGCCCCAGGAGATGCCCATCATGCCGATGGCACCGGTGCACCAGGGCTGGGCCGCGATCCAGCGGATCACCTCCAGGCAGTCATCCTGCTCCTGCTTCAGATATTCGTCTTCCAGCAGGCCGTCGGATTCACCCGACCCGCGCATATCGACCCTGAGACAGGCATAGCCGTTGCCGGCGAAATAGGGATGGGTCAGCTGGTCGCGCTCCACGGTTCCGTCGCGCTTGCGATAGGGTAGACATTCGAGAATTGCGGGTACCGGCTTCTGCTCCGCATCGGCAGGCAGCCAGATGCGGGCCGCCAGGCGGCAGCCATCGGAGAGCGTGATGAAAAGGTTCTCGATCTCGCGCACCTGACGCGGGAACTGGGTGACGATGTCCATGGGGATATTCCGTTCTGGCGGGGAACCGATGAAGGTGACGGTCGCGATCCTAGGCCGATCGGAAACTCCCGTCCAATCGCCCAAGCGGCGGTCCGCCCAAATAATATGACTTTAATACGGGCCTGGCCACGCAACGACGCTTCCGCTCCAGATATCTGTTGACCGCGCGGGCCTATCGGGCCGATGGTTTTCGCCTGAGGATCATGACGCGCCCTGGATCGGGACACCGGCGCGGGTCGACGAAAAGGCCTTAGACCATTTCGACGGTGGAAACACAGGGCCGGAGGAC
>DATBBO010000574.1:0-5544 GCA_036270995.1 Dongiaceae bacterium
CGATGGAGAGCCGCCGCTTTCGGAGCTGCTGGCAGACCCCGTCCTTCAGCTTCTTATCAAAAGAGATGGTATCAGCCTCGATGAGCTGCGGAAGCTGATCAGCGACTTACGCGAGCGTCGGGCGCCAGATCGACCACCAGAAAAGGGGTGAAGCGCCAGAGTCACAGTGGGATACCGGCTTTTCTTCCGGGCCTTGCCATCCCTTGCCCAGGGACCGACATTGTGGAATGTTGGTTAAGCCGTCCTGGCGAAGTAGGGGGAATTCGACTAACACGGTCGCCAGCTTTTGCGTCCTGGAACCTGGATTGAACACCAGATCATGGGATAGGGCTCTATGTGTTGGAAGAGCGTCGGTTTCAAATTGTTACTGGGGTGCATGGCGCTCGGCCTCCTATCGCCCGCCGAGGCGCGGGCGGGCGACGGCATCATCGATGAGATCAAGCTTGGTTTTCTCGCCGCGGATACGGGCATCGGGGGCCCCAAGGTCGAGCATGGCCTGGACATCAACGGCGAGGTGCTCTTCACCGCCCCGCAATGGTTCATTTCCCAGGACGATCCCTACTGGCTCAAGGTTCTCCTGGCGCCGCGCCCGGATATCGGCTTCACGGCCAACACCGCCGGGGGCACCAGTTTCGGCTATATCGGCCTGAACTGGACGGCCGATCTCTTCAAGGACATCTTCAACGACCATGACGGTGTCTATTTCAGCTTCGGCTTCGGCGGCGCCATCAACAACAGCAATCTGAGCGGGGACAACGCGGCCGACAACAACAAGGACATGGGCTCGCGCGCCCTGTTCCACCTCTATGTCGAGCTGGGCTACGACATCACCCAGCATGTGAACGTCTCGGCGTTCTACGAGCACTATTCCAACGCGGACCTGGGCACGACGAATCCCGGCATGAACAACCTCGGCATGCGCCTAGGCTACAAGTTCTAGGCTGGCGCTCGGGCGGCGCCGGCCGGCGCCGGCGATCCATCCTCATTCGGCAGCAGGCGGTCGATCATGCCGCGGGCGATCTCGCGCTCGCCCATGATGGCGAGGTCCACCCCATAGCGGTGCAGATGCTCCACCTCCGCATCGCTATGGGCCCGGGCAATGATCTCGATGGTCGGATTGGCGGCGCGGGCCTGCTCGGAGATCTGGCCGGCCTCGAAGCCGTTGGGGATCGCCACCACCAGGCTCGCGGCGCGGGCGATATTGGTCGCCTTCAGCACATCGGGGGCGGCACCATTGCCGAGGATGGCCTCGAGCCCGCGTTCCCGAAGCTGTTCGACGAGATCCTGGCGGTCCTCGACCACGATATAGGGGCGGTGGGCGGCTGCGAGTGCCTCGCCCACCAGGCGTCCCACCCGGCCATAGCCGATGAGGACCGTGTGATTCGTGAGCGCCGTGACTGGAATCGCGGGCTCGTGCCGCGCCGGCTCGGCGGCCGTCTCCAGCGGCGGGTGGATGCGGCTCTCCAGCCGCGGGCCAATGCGCCCGGCAAGGCTCAGGAGCGCCGGGTGGAGCAGGATCGACAGGATCGCGCCGGCGAGCACGAGATCGCGACCCAGCGGGGTCAGAAGGCCGAGGGCGACGCCGAGACTGACCAGCACGAAGGAGAACTCACCGATCTGTCCCAGGCTCGCCGCGACGGTGCAGGCCTGGGCGAAGGGCTGGCGCAGCAGGAGCTGCAGGCCGAGGGCGATCCCGGTATTGCCGATCATGATGATCGCCAGGACCGCAAGGACGGAAAGCGGTTCGCGCAGCAGGATCGTCGGGTTGAACAGCATGCCGACGGAGACGAAGAACAGCACGGCGAAGGCATCGCGCAGCGGCAGGGATTCCTGGGCTGCCTGGTGGGCGAGCTCGGACTCGCTGAGGATGACGCCCGCAAGGAAGGCACCGAGCGCGAGAGAGACGCCGAAGAACTGGGCGGCGCCATAGGCGACGCCGAGCGCGATCGCCAGCACCGCCAGGCGGAAGAGCTCGCGTGAGCCGGTATGGGCGACGTAATGCAACATCCAGGGGATGACGCGCCGCCCGACCAGCAGCATCAGGGCCGCAAAGGCGATCAGCTTGCCCAGCGTGATGGCGAGCTTGGCGAGGATGTCATGGGTCGCGGCAAGGCCGGCCAGGGCGGGAAGCATGACCAGGACCAGGACCATGGCGAGGTCCTGGGCCACGAGCCAGCCCACCGCCACATGGCCGGCCTGGCTGTCCGCCAGATGGCGTTCCTGAAGCGCGCGCATGGTCACGACGGTGCTGGCGACTGCAAGCCCCAGCCCGAATACCAGAGCGCCCGAAAAATCCCAGCCCAAGAGCCCGCCGAGGCCGAGGCCGAGCAGGGTAGAGAGGATGATCTGGGCGACGGCGCCGGGTCCGACGATGGACTTCACCGCCAGCAGGTCCCGGACCGAGAAATGCAGCCCGATGCCGAACATCAGGAGAATCACGCCGATCTCGGTGAGCTGCCCGGCCAGGTTCTGATCGGCGACGAAGCCTGGCGTGAAGGGCCCGGCGGCAACGCCGGCCAGGAGATATCCGGCGAGGGGGGAGAGGTGCAGCCGCATGGCGGCGACGCCCAGCAGGAAGGCGAGGACGACGGCGCCGACGAGAGTGGTGATCAGCGGAGCATCGTGAAACACGTCCGATGATGGCAGGGGGGCGCCATGGGCGAAAGGGCGCGGAAGGGGAAGCGCCTCTCCTGCTGCCGCCCGGCAGGCGCTCTGGGCGGCAGGCGTGAATTTACCGGTGGCGCGACCGCCAGGGTCAGTGCCAAGCTGAGCCTCTAAGCTCGGGCTGGTCAAAGTTCGCTGTCGGGGATAGCGACGATGGCGAGCGCCAGGGCGTCAATGGGGACTTCTGGCTCACCTGGTGACGCCGGCCACGGGAGTAGAGCAAGGGGAAGGCTTGCCCCGCCGATGTCAGAACCCAGGAGAGAGAAGCCATGACCATCAGGATCGCGGTAGCGGCGAGAGCCCTGCCGATCGTCGTACTGGCACTGTCCGGCTGCGTGTCGAAGAGCAAATACGAGGAGCTGCAGACCCAGAACCAGCAGCTTCAGCAGCAGGTCACGAACCTGCAGAAAGAGGCTCAATTCGTCGAGGCCGGCGATCTGCTGTTTCCGCCGGGCGGCTATCAGCTGAGCCAGGCCGGCCAGGCGGAGCTCAGCAAGAACATCGTGCCCAAGCTGATTGGGCTGCAAGATGCCAAGGTCGTCGTCTACGGCTACACCGACAATACGCCGATCGGTCCGGCGCTGAAGCAGCAGGGGATCAACGACAATCTGACCCTGTCCTCGCGACGGGCCGGCGCTGTCGTGAACTATCTGATCTCCCAGGGCGTGAACCCGAACATCATCTCGGCCAAGGGCTTCGGCGAAACCCATCCCGTCGCATCGAACGACACGCCCGAAGGCCGGGCCCAGAACCGGCGCATCGTCATCACGGTACAGGGTCCCGGCGCGCCGGCCAGCTGATCGGGTTCCATCGCGCGGAACAACAACGGGGCGGGGACGCGAAGGGGAAGCGCGCGCGACGCGCGCGGCTTTCCTTTCGTCCCTGCGCCATGGCAACATCGCGCCGCCCCGCACCGCCGCCCCCGCCCTGAAGAGCAGCCCCCTTGCCCCATGACGTTGCCCTGATCTCGACCATTGCCGCCGGGCTCGGCTTCTCGTTGCTTGGAGGCTTCCTCGCCGCGCGGCTGGGATTGTCGCCCATCGTGGGATATCTGCTCGCCGGCGTGGCGGTGGGCCCCTTCACCCCCGGCTTCGTCGCCGATAGGCATCTGGCCCCGCAACTGGCCGAGATCGGCGTCATCCTGCTCATGTTCGGGGTAGGACTCCATTTCTCTCTCCGCGATCTTCTGGCCGTGCGGCGCATCGCCGTGCCCGGCGCCATCCTGCAGATCATCGCCGCCACCTTGATGGGGGGCGCGCTCGCCTATCTCTGGGGATGGCCGCCCGGGGCCGCCCTGGTCTTCGGGCTCGCGCTCTCCGTCGCCAGCACAGTGGTCCTGTTGCGGGCGCTCGAGGGACGCGGGTCGCTCGCCACGCCCGAGGGCCATATCGCCGTCGGCTGGCTGGTCGTGGAGGATCTGGTGACCGTCGTCGTGCTCGTCCTGCTGCCGGCGCTTGCGGTGCCGCTGGGCGGCACGCCCCATGACATCGGTCTCGACATCGGCGATGTGGAATCCGGCCATGCCACCATCCTCTGGTCGATCGGACTGACTCTCGCCAAGGTCATCGCCTTCCTGCTGATCATGCTGGTCCTGGGCGTGCGACTGCTGCCCTGGCTTCTCGATCAGGTGGCGCGCACAGGCTCGCAGGAGCTGTTCACCCTGGCGACGCTGGCGGCGGCCCTCGGTGTCGCCGTCGCTGCTGCCGAGTTCTTCGGGGTGTCCTTCGCGCTCGGCGCTTTCTTCGCTGGCATCGTGATCAACGCCTCCGATCATAGCCATCGCGCGCAGGAGGAGGCGCGGCCCCTTCAGGAGGCCTTCGGTGCGCTGTTCTTCGTCTCCGTCGGCATGCTGTTCGATCCGCGGATCCTGGTCGAAACGCCGCTGCAGGTCGTGGAGGTGCTGGTCATCATCATTTTCGGCAAGTCGCTCGTCGCCTTCCTGACGGTGCGCGCCTTCGGCCATGGCAACAAGACGGCGCTCACGATCTCCGCCAGCCTCGCCCAGGTCGGCGAGTTTTCCTTCATTCTGGCGGTGCTGGGAGAGAGCCTCGGGTTGCTGCCGGTGCAAGGCGAAGGGCTGATCGTGGCCGGAGCGCTGTTCTCCATCGCCCTCAACCCCTTGGTCTTCGCGGCCGTGGATCGGGGTCTGACCGGGAAGCGCGCCGCGTGACCGGTGGGATGCTCCTTGCGGCGGCGGGAGCCCTCGTCGATGCTTGATGACAGGAATCGGTCGAGCGGCGGGACGAGAATGATACGGTTGGCGATCTTGTCGGCGGGGTTGCTGGTGCTGCTGGCCGGCTGCATGCCTGTCGGCGGGGTCCGCGCGGAGGACCCCGATGCAACCTTCGACTTCGATGCCGGCTGGAAGGATGTGGCGCCTTGCGCACGGGAGCAGCTCGCCGCCACCTTCGCCGGCGCGCAAGTGGAGCGCCATTCCGACTTCGCCGAGATCACGGTCGTCGGCAATTACGGGGGCTCGACCGTCATGGTCGTCGAGATCAAGGATGTGACGTCCGGCAAGGCGCGGGCTGCGATCCACGCCCATGACTACATGCTCCTCTGGGGCGGGCCGGTGAACCGGGCTCTGAAGGCCCTCGAGAAGTGCAAGAATCCGCCGAAGCCGGCGACGCCCGCGCCCGGCGGATAGGCGTCTCGAACGGGGCATTCTCGCGGCGCGCGCCGGGCCCTATACTGAGCGAACGGGAGAACCGATGGACGCCACCGCTATCTTCCTTTCCGTCCTCGTCGGGCTGACGGCGCTGCTCGGCATCGGCGCGCTGGTCGGGCTTCTGGTCTCGGCCTGGTTCATCCTCCTCCCGCTCATCCTGCTGGCCTTGACCCTGGCCTTTGCCGATAGCGGGTTTTTGTTCCAGGCGGTGA
>DATBBO010000575.1:0-5330 GCA_036270995.1 Dongiaceae bacterium
CGAGAATTCGATCAGATCTTCCTTGGGCATCCTATCTCCATTGCTTGCGCTGGCCCCGAGCCGTTGTTTTTCGATGATGGGGGCCCGCGCGGGCGCGGATCATACTCCCTCGATCCCGCGCCGACAAACCCTTCGAAAACCGCGGTTCGAGGCCCGGATTCGGCCTAGACCGCCGGCGCCCCGGAGGGCGGAAAGCGCTGCAGCAGCCGGCGCATGAGCTGGTCGCGGACCTGGCGATAGGCATCGAGTCGCGCCTCCCGGCTGCCCTCCACCACGGACGGATCGAAGGTATTCCAGAACTCGACCTCGGCGGCGAGCGCCCGGGTCATGTCCACGGCCTTGTGCTGCGCCTCGGGCGAAAGCGAGATGATCAGGTCGAAAGAATCATCTTCCATGTCCTCGAAGCTCTTCGGCTTGTGCTTGGTGATATCGATGCCGATCTCGTCCATCACCGCGACGGCGAAGTCGTCGAGCGGTCCTGTGCGCACCCCCACAGAATCGACGAAGACGCGGCGGCCGTGAAGATGCTTCATCATGGCTTCGGCCATGGGGGAGCGCAGTGCGTTCTGCGTGCAGCAGAAGAGGACACTTCCCGGGAGCTCGCGCACGACCCTATCCCCTGATATGCAGGACGCAGATCAGGGTGAAGAGACGACGCGCCGTGGTGCCGTCGAGCTCGATCTTGCCTGCGAGCCGCTCACGCAAGAGGTCGGAGCCCTCGTTGTGCAGCCCGCGCCGGCCCATGTCGATGGCCTCGATCTGCGAGGGCGAGGCGGTGCGGATGGCCTGGTAGTAGCTTTCGCAGACCGTGACGTAGTCCTTGACGATCCGCCGGAAGGGCGAGAGCGCGAGGATCACCTTGGTGATCTCATCGCCTTCCTCCGTACGCACATCGATCACCAGGCGATTCTCGATGATCCCGAGATGCAGGCTGTAGGGGCCGTGCGAATCGCCCAGCGGCGCGAAGTGGCTTTCCTCGATCAGATCGAAGATGGCGACGGCGCGCTCGTGCTCGACCTCGGGGCTGCGCCGCACCACCGTGCGCTCGTCGAGCGTGACCTTGCAGATGCGCCGCGAGGAATCCGCCCCCGGTTCAGAGGGCATCGACCGCCTCGCGGATCCGCTCGACCCAAAGGCCCACCCCCTCGGGATCCGTCTTGAGGGCGCCCCGGTTCACCACCAGCCGCGCGCTGACATCGGCGATATGCTCGACCTCGACCAGATTGTTGGCCTCGAGTGTCCGGCCGCTGGAAACGAGATCGACGATGCGCCCGCAGAGCCCGAGGGTGGGGGCGAGCTCCATGGCGCCGGAGAGGCGGATGCATTCGGCCTGGACGCCCCGGGCCGCAAAATGGCGGCGCGTGATTTCAGGATATTTGGTCGCGACGCGGATATGGCTCCAGCGCGTCGGGTCGTCGGCTTTGGAGAGTGCGGCGGGCTCGGCGACCGCGAGGCGGCAGCGACCCAGCTTCAGATCGACCGGGGCATAGACTTCGGGGTAGTCGAACTCCATCAGCACATCGCTGCCGACGACGCCCAGCGCTGCGGCACCGAAGGCGACGAAGGTCGCAACGTCGAAACTGCGGACGCGGATGATCTCGATCGCCGGCAGCTCCGCCGGGGATCTGGTCCGGAAGCGAAGCTGCCGGCTCTCGGGATCCGCGAAATCCGCCTCGGGCCGGATGCCGGCACGGGCGAGAAGCGGCATCACCTCCTCGAGGATCCGGCCCTTGGGAAGAGCCAGAACCAGCGGCCGAGCGTCCGCTTCCGCTGCCGCGAAATGATTGGCGGTCGATCGACCCCCGGAACGGCCGCTCATGGGGTGGAATGTTGCGGGCGCCAGACGGTCGGCCAGGGTTCGCCCAGATCCTCCAGATGGCAGGTGAAGCGGTCGACCTCCAGGCGGATTTCTGCCCCGCCGGCGAAGGATATGAAGACGAAATGGCCGTCGAGCTTCACGGTCAGCAGCGCCAGCACGCCACCCTTGGCCGCGGCCTCCAGGCCCCGATGCTTGACGCTGCGCACCCCGTCGAAGACCAGGGCCGTGTGGATCCGCTCGAACGCGCCCACATCCTGATCGGCGAAGCGGGCGTCCGCCTCGCCATCCCGGCCGGCGGCCCGCACGGGCATGGCCGGCCTATCGCCCTCCTTCGACGCGGCTTCCCAGCGGAACCGGTTCAGCATGAGGGCGAAGCGCCGCTCCCGCGGGTGATATTTCATCTCCGCCTGGGGGACGAGGGCGTCCTGGAGGATCGCCGCAATCATCTCCAGATCATCGGCATCGCGGGCACGGAGCTTGAGGGTATCGGCCATGGCGGAGCTCAGCCCTTCAACCGTTCGATCTCCGCCCCGCAGGCCGCGAGCTTCTCCGTCAGGCGCTCATAGCCGCGATCGAGATGATAGACGCGGCTCAGCACCGTATCCCCCTCGGCGGCAAGCCCTGCGAGAACCAGGGAGACTGAGGCGCGAAGGTCGGTTGCCATCACGGGAGCGCCGGTCAGCCGTGGCACGCCGCGCACCATGGCTGAGGCGCCATGGACATTGATGCTGGCCCCCATGCGGCAAAGCTCCGGCACATGCATGAACCGGTTCTCGAAGATCGTCTCGGTGATCATGGCCGCGCCCTGTGCGGTCGCCATGGTCGCCATCATCTGGGCCTGCAGGTCCGTTGCGAAGCCGGGGAAAGGCTCGGTCATGACATCGACCCCACGGAGTTCGCCATTGGCGCGCCGCACCTTGAGGCCGCGGTTGGTTTCCGATATTGAAACGCCGGCCCTGCGGAGGGTATCGGCGACGGCACCCAGCAGCGACAGCCGCGCGCCGACCAACTCGATCTCGCCATCGGTGATCGCGGCGGCCATGGCATAGGTGCCCGATTCGATGCGGTCCGGCACGGTCTGGTGGCTGGCGCCCTTGAGGCGCTCGACGCCGCGGATCCGCAGGCGATCGCTGCCCAGCCCCTGGATCTCCGCCCCCATCCTCTGCAGGCAGAGGGCGAGATCGCCGATCTCCGGCTCGCGCGCCACGTTCACGAGCTCGGTCTCGCCGCGAGCCAGGGTCGCCGCCATCATCAAATTCTCGGTTGCCCCCACGGAGACCTTCGGGAAGACGAACCGGGAGCCGGTCAGGCCCTTGGGCGCCCGGGCGATGACATAGCCCTCGTTCAGCTCGATCTCGGCGCCGAGCTGGCGGAGGCCCTGAAGATGCAGGTCGATGGGCCGCGTGCCGATGGCGCAGCCGCCTGGCAGCGACACCTCCGCCCGGCCATGGCGGGCCACCAGCGGCCCCAGCACCAGCACGGAGGCGCGCATCTTGCGGACAAGGTCGTAGGGAGCCCTGGTTTCGGTGACTCTCCGGGCGGTCAGCTCGAGCAGGCTGCCGTACTGCGCGCCATTCCCGGCCTGGCCATTGAGATGGACCTCGACGCCGAGCTGGGCGAGCAGATTGGCCATGGTGGTGATGTCGGCAACATGGGGCAGATTCCCCAAGGTCAGCGTCTCATCGGTCAGGAGCGAGGCCGCCATCAGTGGCAGGGCCGCGTTCTTGGCCCCGCTGATCGATATTTCGCCTTTGAGCCGGCCGCCGCCGCGGATGCGAATCTTGTCCATGACGCTCCTTGACCATTGCCCGCCCCCTGGGGGTGGGCAAGCACTGTTTCGGGGTTCTACTTGATGCCGACCGCCGCCTCAAGCATGGCCGGTTTCAGCCGGCAATCCCCTTATCGGACTTCGGGGTCGAGACGGGCTCAGGGGCCGAAGCCGCCGCCCGGGCGCGCTGCTGCTGCTTGCGACGGGCCAGATTCTCGCGCAGCGCGGCGGCTTGGCGCGCCTCGTTCTCGGCTTTGGCGCGATGGCCGGCCTGCGACAGGTTCGGGGGAGGTTTGTCCGATTTATACGCCATGGAGGCGATGCTGCGATGCGAGCCCGCAGCCGGTCAAGCAGGTACCCGCCGGCCCCGGGCCGCCGGGGTCGGACGGGTCAGCGGCCCTGGCGGCGAGCCACCCGCTCGTCGACGATACGGGCGAACAGCTTGGCATCGCGCGCACTCCGGCGCGCTTCCAGCAGCCTGCCGAGCCAGACTCTGAGACGGGCCATACCGAACCTCCTCGAGTCGCGATCGCCGCGACGGCATCGAAGGTTCTAGCCGGCCGCCATGACCGCCCCATGGCGGGATGATGGCATTTCGATGATGTGCCCCGGGGGCGCAATCCCCCTGCAACGGAGCTGTCAGTCGACCACACCCAGGGACTTCATCTGTGACTCGATATTCGGATCGAGCTTGCGGGCAGTGGCGAGATCCTTGTCCGCCTGAGGCTTCTTGCCCAGGCGGCCATAGGTCAGAGAACGCATGTAGACGGCGACGGGGTCCTTGGGTGTCAGCTTCACCGCCGCGCTGAAGTCGGCCAGCGCCAGGTCGTATTTCTTCATCGTATAGTAGGCATAACCCCGGTCGTTATAGGCATCGGCGAATTTGGAGTTGAGCTTTATGGCGCTAGTGTAGTCCTGGATGGCCAGGTCGAGATGGCCGGTGCGGGAATAGAGCAGGCCCCGCAGATTGTAGACATTGGCGTTCTGGGGATTGGCTTTCAGCGCACCGTTATAGTCGCTGAGCGCCAAGTCGGGCTGGCCCTGGGCCATGTGCAAGGTCCCGCGGTTGGAAAGAGCGGGGCTGTTCTTGGGATCGAGGCGGATCGCGGTGTCGTAGTCCTTGATCGCCTTGTCGAGCTCACCCTTGGAGAAATAGGCGGTGCCGCGGGCGACGAAGACCCAGGAGATCTTGGAGTCCTGCTTCGGATTGGTCGCAAGGAACTTGCCGCAGGCGGCGATGCGGGCGTCGGGATTGGGCTCGCCCTGGCAGGACTTGATGGCGTCGTCCACGGCAGCGGCGAAGGCTGGAATTGCCGAGAAACTGCAGAACATGACCGCGATCGACCAGATAAGCCGCTTCATAATCTTCCTCGCTTGGGTGGGGGCCGGAGTATAAAGAGGCCATTCCGGGCCCGAAAGCGGCTTGTTTGCCGCAGGAGCGGCGCCCTCTTCGCTAACGCAACTGTGACCTCGGTCCGTCTTCCCCATCTCCCCTCGAATGCTAGGCTCAGCCCCATGAAGCAGTCCCTCCTTTGGCAGCTCCTCCTTGCCTTCATCGCCGGCTTCCTGGGCGTCGTGATCTTTCACCAGGGCTTCCTGCTCCTGGCTTATTTCCTCGGCTGGGTGCCGCGTCCCCCCTATGACCTGACCGGCACGCCGCCCCTGGGCGTTCCGAAGGTCATCTCGCTCGCCTTCTGGGGTGGCATCTGGGGCATCATCATGGTCGCGACGCTCCGCCGCTTC
>DATBBO010000576.1:0-3475 GCA_036270995.1 Dongiaceae bacterium
GACGTCGACGGGGCCGCCGAGATCGCGCAGCGTCTCGCGCGCATCGCCGGGTCTGAGGTCGACCCAGGCCGCAAGGCCGGCGGCGGCAAGATTGCGCCGGGCAACCCGGAGCTTCTCCGGCACAATCTCCGCGCCGATCACCGTGCCGCCGCCGTTGTCGCGGATCGCCGCGGCGAAATAGAGGGTCGACATGCCGATGGAGGTGGCGAACTCCACCACCCGCCGCGCTCCCAGCGCCCGGCAAAGCAGATAGATGAGATCGCCTTGCGCCGGATGGATGGAGAATCCGAACTCTGCATAGAGCGCCGGGTCGAACGCATCGCTCTGGCGCGGCCCGTCATTGCGCGGCCGGCTTCGCTCGGCCTCGAGCCGGTCGATCACGGCGATGACCTTGGGGTCCGTGAGCGGACCCGCCGCTGGCACGGCAGATGACTTGACCGTCATCGCCCATCCCCCCGCCGGCCGGTGATCTCGGCCGCCGCGCGGCGGAGGATCTCGGCGATGCGCCGGGCCTCCTCCGGTGAAGCGCCGCGCCTCTCGCGCAGCACCTGCCGGAGCTCGCGCCGCGCGAGCCAGACTTCGCGGCCCGCGCCCTCCTGTGAATCCTCCTCGGCCTCGCCTTCGGCATAGGCCTGGCGCAGGCGCACCATCTTGCGGCCGATGCGCTCGAGCTGATCGAGGATCGCGGCAACATGCTCGCGGTTCTGCTCGAGATGGTGTCGGCCCTCCTCGGTCGGGTGATAGAGCTTCTTAGCCCCCTCGGCCTCGACCCGGGCGTAGCCCAGCTCTTCGAGATAGGTGAGGGCCGGATAGACCATCCCCGGGCTCGGCACGTAATAGCCGCTGGAGCGCTCGTCGAGCGCCTTGATCAGCTCATAGCCATGGCTCGGCTTCTCGGCCAGAAGATGGAGCAGCAGGAGCTGCAGGCCTTCGGCGTTGAGCTTGCGGCCGCGGCGGAAGCCCTCGTCATCGAAGTCCGGCCCGCCGCCGAAGCCCTTTCCCGCGAAGCCCTGAAAGCCTTCCCGGTGGCGGCCGCGGCCATGGCGGCCCATCCAGAAATAACCTTCGATCTCGTGATCCTCTCCGCGGCCATGGCGGCGACGGTTGTGGGATCCGTAATGACAGTGATGCATGTAAGTCTCCTGTATTGTCGTAAAACATATCTAAAGATACATCTTACGAAAGTCAAGGGCTCGATTGCTTTGCCTATGCGCGGCCGGCGGCGCGCCTGTCACATCATCGGGGCAGAGTGGAACCCAGGAGGGCCCCTGATGGCCGAGGATCCGCGCTATGGTGCTCTCCCCTCTCGATGCCCTCCGGAAAGGAGAACAGCCATGGCGAAGATCGACGACGAGGCGCCGCTCGAGCAGAACTACGAGATCCTGGGCACGGCGATCGAGCGTACGCTCAACAAGCTTCAACTCGCCGTCGAGCAGCTCCGGGCGGCGAAATCGACGCTGGATGGCAGCGTCGATCTCCTCGCCGATGCGGAGTCATCGGAGGAGGCCGAAGCCGATTGCAATGTCGATCTCATGGTCGCGCAGATGATGTCCTCCCGCGCGCTGTCGAATCTGTGGAGCGCGACAGAGCCGCTGAACGAAGCCCTGGGCTTCGAGGAGGATGAGGAGAACGGAGAAGAGGAGCCCGAATAGCGGAGGAACGGAAGGGGAAGACGCTGCGTTTCACCTCTGAGGGGGAACGCAGCGGAGCCTTTCCTTGGCAAGAGTGACTCCGACCGCCGCATATCTGATACCGCCACAGCCGACGATGGCGGGGCTGCGCGCCGCCGCTGCGGGCTGCACCGCTTGTCCTCTCTATGCCCATGCCACCCAGACGGTCTTCGGCGAAGGCCCGCTGCGGGCCATCGTGATGCTCGTCGGTGAGACGCCGGGCGATCAGGAAGACCGGCAGGGGCGGCCCTTCGTCGGGCCCGCGGGCCAGCTGTTGGACCGCTGCCTGGCTGACGCCGGGATCGATCGCCGTCGGTCCTATGTCAGCAATGTGGTGAAGCACTTCAAATGGGTGCCGCGCGGCAAGAAGCGGCTGCATGCGAAGCCCGGCTCTTTGGAGATCCACGCCTGCCGGCCCTGGCTCGATGCGGAGATCGCCCTGGTCCGCCCGCAAGTCCTCGTTTGCCTCGGTGCGACCGCAGCACAGGCGCTATTGGGGGCGGGCTTCCGTGTCACGGCAGACCGCGGGCGGCGAATCGATTCTCCGCTCGCGCCCTTCGTCATGGCGACCGTCCATCCCTCCTCCCTCCTGCGCGCCGATGATGCGAGCCGGACGCAGGAGATTCAGCGCTTCATTGCCGATCTCAAGCTGGCGGCCGCAGCAGCTAAGGAAGCCGTGGGCTGACGCTCCTGTCAGATCACCGGAGCAAGCCGAGTGCGGCGGCGAAGGCAAGATAGAGCCAGCCAACCTGGGCCAGCTGCCATCCCCTCACCTGCCCGCGGCGAAATGCGAGCATGAGGTATAGCACCGCTGCCGCGGTGATCCCCGCCGAGAGCAGCAGCGCCGGGTCGAGACGCCAGGGGGTGAAGAACAGGCCGAAGGCCGTCGGTACCGTGGCCTGGATCATCATCGCGCCGCTGATATTGGCCAGCGCCAGGCGCTCCTTTCCCTGGCGCACCCAGATGAGCGCATTCATCATCTCCGGCAGCTCGGTGGCGACGGGGCTCAGCAGCAGGGCCGCGACCTGGGGCGCGAGACCGAGCGAGATCGCCATCTCCTCCAGCCGCCCGACAAAGATGCGCGCGGCAAAGAAGATGACGACGAGCGCCCCCAGTGTCTGAAGCAGCGCCCAGCCCAGGCGGGGCTCCGCATCGCGCGGCCGGATCTTCAGCGGCTCCATATCGATGGCCTCATGTGAAGCCGACATGGCGCCCGGCTCTTGCGTCAGCTCGCGCCGGACATAGACGGCATAGGCGGCCAGAAAGAGCGCTCCTAGCCAGGGCTTGAGGGTGAAGACCGCCAGGCCGAGGCCGATCTTGGCGATGAAGATGACCAGGAACCAGGCCTGGTCGCGGCTGAGGCGCAGATGATCGACCTCGACCCGGCAGCCGGGCCCACGATCCAGTCGGCGCGCATGGCGCAGCAACGCCAAGCCCACCAGGGCATAAGCCAGGGTGCTGAGGACCAGCGGGCCCCCGAGCGCGGCGCCAATGCCGATCTGGCGCTGGGCCTCGCCGGGGCTGCCGCCTCGCGCGAACGCGACCGCCACCAGCGTCACGACGCTTTCCGGCAGCGCGGTGCCGAAGGCCGCGAGCACCGTACCGGTGGCGGTCTCCCCCAGCGACAAGCGATGGCCGACCCATTCGATCCCGTTCACGAAGAACTCGCAGGCGATGTAGATCGCCGCGGCCGCCAGCAGGAGGAGAATGGACGCCGTCATCGCCGAAGGGGCCGCGATCGTGGGAATGAAGCCATGATCTTCGAACGGGGCGGGACGGAAGATGACCGATGACGCCGGCACCCC
>DATBBO010000577.1:0-4847 GCA_036270995.1 Dongiaceae bacterium
CGGGCGTCACCCCCCTCGCCCTGCCGCTCCCTCGGATCGGCAGGGTCTTCTTTTGGCGCGTCGCCTTTTGATCCGCCTCCCCCTCCGCGCGGGGGCAGGGGGAAACTCTCGCCATCTGCTTCTGCAGTAAATCTGCAGTCCCGCGTGGCTGTTTCTGCAACGGATTTACAGCCTGCCCTGCCTTCGGCGATGCAGGCAAAGTGAACGCACCGCCGCAGCCGATGCGCCGGCGGCGTCTTCGATGGGTTCGGTCATTGTCGAAAGGCCCAGCCGCGGCAGGCGCGCGACGCCAGATTAGATTTATAGAGTATACGCAAACGACGTATCCTGTCAATAGGTCTTGCCGCGAGCCCGAAGAGTATCGGCGCGTCAGCGGCCCTTGAAGGCCGGCTTGCGCTTTTCCATGAAGGCCTGCCGGCCTTCAACATAATCATCGCTGGCGAAACAGGCCTCGACCAGCCGGCGGCAGGCGGCGGTGTCGCGCTCGACGGGATCCTTCACCGCTTCGGCGATGCAGCGCTTCATGGCCCGGATGGTCATCGGTGCATTGGCGGCCAGTATCTCCGCCAGTGCGCCCACGGCCTCCGTCAGCCCTTCGGCCGGGACGACCTTGTTGAGGAAGCCCATATAGAAGGCTTCGGTGGCGGTGAAGCGCCGGCCCGTATAGAGAATCTCCTTGGCGGCGGCAGGTCCCAGGAGATCGACCAGGCGCTTCACATCGACGAAGCCATAGCCGAGGCCGAGGTGGGCCGCGGGCACGCCGAAGGTGGAGTCCGCCGCGGCGATCCGGAAATCGCAGCGCGACGCCAGATCCATGCCGCCGCCGATGCAGTAGCCGCGGATCATGGCGATGGTCGGCTTTTCGCAGAGCTCGAGCTTCAGGCAGGCGGCATCGGAGATCTTGTCATAGCGGGCGATGGCCTCCGCCGAGGCCCGCTTCTCCTCGAACTCGGAGATATCGGCGCCCGAGGCGAAGGCGCGATCGCCTTCGCCGGTCAGGATGATGCCGCGAATGGCGGTGTCGGCGGCGAATTCATCGACCCTCTGCCCCAGCGCCTCATACATGTCGAGGGAGAGCGCGTTCAGCCGCGCGGGATTGTTGATTACGATCCAACCGACCGCTCCCTCGCGCCGTGCCTTGAGCTTCTCCGATCCGCCGGTCATGTTCTTCAGACCACCTGCTTTTCCCGAAGCGCCTCGATCTCCGCCTTGGCGTAGCCCAGCGCCAGCAGCACCTCCTCCGTCGCCTCGCCGGGCTCGGGTGCGGCGCTCTCCATGCGGCTCGGGGTGCGGGTCAGGGTCACCGGCTGCCCCACGAGATCGATCTCACCGAGGATCGGATGGGTGAGAGGCCGCGCCATGCCCAGATGCTGCACCTGCGGATCGGCGAAGACCTGGTCGATGCGATTGATCGGCCCCGATGGCACCCCGGCACGATTCAGGATCTCGATCCAGTCGCGGCCCTTGCGCCTGGCGAGCTTGGCCTCCATTGCCGCGACCACAGCGGCACCGTTCTCCTGGCGCAGCTTGTCGCTGGCGAAGCGCGGATCTTCGAGCAGGTCCTCGCCCTCGACCGCGTGGCAGAAGCGCTCCCAGATCTGCTGCGGATCGGCGCAGACATTGATCGGCTCGTCGGCGGTCTGGAACAGGCCGGTGGTGATCGCGGTGGGGTGGTTGTTGCCCGCCTGGCCCGGGACCACGCCGGCCACCAGCCAGCGCGCCGCCTGAAAATCCAGCATGGCGATCTGCGCCTGGAGCAGTGAGCTGTGGAGCCATTGGCCGCGGCCGGAGCGCTGGCGCTCGATCAAGGCCAGGAGAATCCCGATGGCGGTGAAGAGCCCGGCGGAGAGATCGTCGACGGGAATGCCGGCGCGCACCGGCCCCTGGCCGGGCAGGCCGGTGATGGACATAAGCCCGCCCATGCCCTGGGCGATCTGGTCGAAGCCCGGCCGGTCGCGATATGGCCCGCTCTGGCCGAAACCGGAAATGCTGGCATAGATCAGCCGGGGGTTGATGCCTGCCAGGCTCTCATAGTCGATGCCCAGGCGGTATTTGACGTCGGGGCGGTAGTTCTCCACCAGCACATCCGCACCCGCCGCCATACGGCGCAGGATCGCGATTCCCTCGGGCGCCTTGAGGTTCAGCGTCATGCTCCGCTTGTTGCGGTGCAGGTTCTGGTAATCCGGCCCGTGACGCGGCCCGCTCATATTGTCGCTCATGTCGAGAGCGACCGGCGGTTCGATCATCAGGGCATCGGCTCCCCAATCCGCGAGCTGGCGCACCGCCGTCGGCCCGGCCCTGGCCCGCGTCAGGTCGAGGACGCGCAGTCCCGCGAGCGGCAGTGCGTCTGGCATCGGCGTCAGGCGGAGGAATCGCGGGGCGCGGCCGACAGCACGATCGGCGGCTCGAAGGCGCTCACCTCCGGCACCGCTCCGCGCCAGCGCGCCACCTCCACCAGGCAGCTATGGGCGCTCGGGCCCTGGCCGAGGCGCGAAGTGCCCTTGTCCAGCGTCAGCACATTCGGATTGCCATGCTTGCACAGGCTGCCGGGCGCGCCGGGGCGCTCGGGATCGAACCAGGCGCCGGTTGCGAGCTGGATCGCGCGGGGCTGCACGCGCTCCGTCACCACCGCGCCCGCCAGCACGGCGCCGCGGTCGTTGAAGAGCCGGACGATGTCGCCATCGGCGATGCCGCGCGGCGCCGCATCGCTCGGATGGATCCAGACCGGCTCGCGGCCCTTCACCTTGCCGTCGCCGCTGACCACGCCGATATCGAGCTGGGAATGGAGACGCGTGCTCGGCTGGTTCGAGATGAGATGCAGCGGATAGCGCGCCGCGCGCGGTGACCCCAGCCACTCCGCCGGCTCGATCCAGGCCGCATGACCCGGACAGTCGTCATAGCCGAAGCTCGCGACCTTCTCGGAATGGATCTCGATCTTCCCCGAGGGCGTGGGCAGCGGATAGAGGTCCGGCGCGCGGCGGAACTCCTCGAGGAAGACGATGGGACGGTCAGGGGCGGGCAGCTCGACATGGCCTTCGGCCCAGAAGCTCTCGAATTCCGGCAGGTCGATATTCCTGCGGAAGGCCTCCTCGCGATCGACCTCGTAGAAATGGCGCAGCCATTCCATCTCGCTGCGGCCTTCGGTGCAGGCATCCGCGATGCCGAAGCGCGCCGCCAGATCGGCGAAGATGCGATAGTCGTCCCGCGCTTCGCCCACCGGATCGATCGCCTTCTGCATCGCCAGGATGAAGGGATCGCGGGTGGCACCGCCGATATCATTCCGCTCGAAGGTGGTCGTGGCGGGCAGCACGATGTCGCCGTAGCGGGCGAGCGGCGTCCACCAGGGCTCGTGGACGATGATGGTCTCGGGCTTTCGCCAGGCGGCGAGGAAGCGGTTCAGGTCCTGATGGTGATGAAAGGGATTGCCGCCGGCCCAGTAGATCAGGCGGATATCCGGATAGGTGATGCGCTGGCCGTCGAAATCGATCGTGGCGCCGGGGTTCAGCAGCATGCCGGCGATGCGCGCCACGGGGATGAAGCGGCCGATCGGGTTCTCGCCTTCCTGGATGCGGCGCCGGGTGAGGCCTTCCGCCGCAGCGCCCATATTGCCG
Source organism: Dongiaceae bacterium (assembly GCA_036270995.1). Lineage (GTDB taxonomy): Bacteria > Pseudomonadota > Alphaproteobacteria > Dongiales > Dongiaceae > DASXQK01. The sequence goes on from DATBBO010000577.1 coordinate 3,612, forward strand.
GTATTGGAATAGCCGAAGCCGATGCCCCCGCCGGGGAGCCCGATCTGCCCCAGCATGGCGGCGAGCGTGATCGCCGCCCAATAGCTCTGCTCGCCATGGTCGCCGCGCTGGAGTGACCAGCTGATGCTGATCATGCTGCGGGTGGCGGCCATGCGCCGGGCGAGATCGCGGATTGTCTCCGCCTTGAGCCCGGTGAGAGAAGCCGACCAGTCCGCGTCCTTCGGCTGGCCGTCGCTCTCGCCCATGACATAAGCGCGGAATTTCGCGAAGCCCACGGTGTAGCGGTCGAGGAAGGCCCGGTCGTGGCGCCCTTCGGCGACCAGCGTATGGGCCATGCCCAGCATCAAGGCCGTATCGCTGTTGGGCCGCGGGCGGATCCATTCGGCGCCGAGGAAGTCCGCCATGTCGCTCATCACCGGCCCGACATAGACGAATTCGACGCCGTTCTCCCGAGCGCGCTTCAGCCAGTCGCGGGTGCCGTGATTGCCCTGGCCGCCCGAGGCGACCTGGGAATTCTTCGGCGGCATGCCGCCGAAGGCCAGCACCAGCCGGCAGTTCTCGGCGATGCTGCGCCAGTCGGTCTGGGTCTTCAGCACCTGATTGAAGTCGCCAAGGATATGGGGCACCACCGCCTCGGCCGCGGCGCAGCTATAGGAGCCGACGGAATCGGTGAAGCCGCCGAAGAGATTGAGGAAGCGGTGGAGAAGGTTGCAGGCATTGTGCAGACGCCCGGCACTGCCCCAGCCATAGGAGCCGGCATAGATCGCCTCATTGCCATGGTCGGCTTTGATCCGGGCGAGCTCGCCCGCCACCAGCGCGAGAGCCTCTTCCCAGGAGACGGGAACAAATGGCTCGACGCCGCGCTTCGCCCGGTCGCTTGCGATCCCGTGCTCGAGATAGCCCGCGCGAACCATGGGCTGCCCGATGCGGCTGCGGTGATAGACCGCGCCGGGGAGGGAATTGATGATCGGCGAGGGGTTGCTGTCCTTGGCGAAGGGCTTCACCGCCGTAAGCCGGCCATCCTCCACATGCGCCTCGATGGCGCCCCAATGGGATGAGCTGTGCTTCACGACCATGGCCAATGTTCCGCTGCCTCGATGAGGGAGGGAGCCGCCCCAATCTAACCCGCGAGTCTAACTGCCGACTGGGCGCGCCGCCAAGATTCCTCTGTCCCCGTCCGGAGGTCCATGGGATTCTCGCGGGCAATGGGGTGGGGATCGCTGCAAGGCGGCCGGC
>DATBBO010000578.1:0-3228 GCA_036270995.1 Dongiaceae bacterium
GGTGGGCGTGGAAATCCTGAAGGAGGGAGGCAACGCCGTCGATGCCGCGGTCGCGGTCGGCTATGCCCTGGCGGTCGTCCATCCCTGTTGCGGCAATCTGGGCGGCGGCGGTTTCATGCTGATCCATCTGGCGAGCGGCAAGGATGTGGTGCTGGATTTCCGCGAGACCGCGCCGCTTGCCGCTACCCGCGACATGTATCTCGACGCTGCGGGCAATGTGATCCCCGATGCCAGCACGCGCGGCTACAAGGCGGTGGGCGTGCCGGGCACGGTGCTCGGGCTTGAGACCGCGCTGACCCGCTATGGCACCATGAGCCGGGCCGAGGTGATGGCGCCTGCCATCGCGCTGGCCGAGCAGGGCTATGTCCTGACCCCGCCTGACATCGCCATATTGGCTACCGGCACGAAGGCCTTCGCCCAGGAGGCCAATGTCGCCACGATCTTCCTGAAGAACGGGCAGCCGCTCGGAGCCGGTGACCGTCTGGTCCAGACGGATCTGGCCGGGAGCCTGAAGCTCATCGCCCACGACGGGCCCAATGCGTTCTATCGCGGCCCGATCGCCGAAGCCATCGTCAACGCCAGCAAGGCCGAGGGCGGACTGCTCTCGCTGGAGGATTTCCGGCGCTATCAGGTGATGGAGCGCGACCCCGTGCGCTGCAGCTACCACGGCTATGACATCGTCTCCACGCCGCCCCCCAGCTCCGGCGGGACGACGATCTGCGAGATCCTCAACATCGTCAGCGATCTGCCGCTGGCGAAGGAGGGCTATCACTCGGCGGCCAGCACCCACAACCTGGTCGAGGCCATGCGCCGGGCCTATCTCGACCGCAACAACCGCCTGGGCGATCCGGCCTTCGTCACGAACCCCCTGGCCGAGCTTCTCTCCACCGCCTACGCCGAGAAGCTTCGCGCTGGAATCGAAACCGACCGCGCCACCCCCTCCTCCTCCCTCAAGAGCAGCCTCGACCAGGAAGGCAATCAGACGACTCATTACTCGGTGATCGATGCGGCAGGGAATGCCGTAGGCGTCACCTTCACGATCAATAGCTATTTCGGGGCCAAGGTCATTGCGGGCAACACCGGCTTCTTCCTCAATGACGAGATGGACGACTTCACCGCCAAGCCCGGAGCCGCCAACATGTTCGGCCTGGTGCAAGGCAGCGCCAACGCCATCGCGCCTGGCAAACGGCCGCTCAGCTCCATGAGCCCGACCCTGGTCAGCCGCGACGGGCATGTCTTTATGCTATTGGGCAGTCCCGGCGGCTCGCGCATCATCACCGCCATCCTCGAGGTCATCATCAACGTCATCGACTACGGGATGGATTTGCAGAGTGCGGTGGATGCGCCGCGCTTCCATCACCAATGGCTGCCGGATGTGATCTATGCCGAGCCCTTCACCTTCTCGGCCGATACCGCGGCAAAGCTCGACACCATGGGCCACAAACGCACCGATCAGCCGCCGTGGGGTGCCGTCGAGGCGATCCTCGTGGGGCCGCCGAAGCCGGCGGCGGCCGCGACGGCTGACATCGACGATTCGACCCACCGCGCCGCGCTCGTGCCGGGTCATCTCTATGGCGCGAACGACAGCCGCCGCCCCGGCGGCGCGGCGATGGGGTACTAGCGGAAGGACTTTTGCGACGGCGCTTTCTGAAGGCGGGCGGCACTCGCCGCTTCACCTTGGCTCGCGAGAGCCTCTCGCTCTGCCATCGGAGGCCGCTCGGCGGCGCAGCCCCAGAGCCTGACGCGGCCCTCCCGGCCTCTGAGGGCCTGGGTGCCGAAATCCTCGAACTCGGCCAGGCTCGCCGCTCCGCCCTCGCGCCGCACCGCCTCGATCACGGCATCGCTGGCGAGGATGGCGATGTCGAGGCTGCGCGTCATCTCCTCGATCCGGCGCGCGACATTGACCGTGTCGCCGAGCACCGCGAACTCCAGGCGCCGCTCGCCGCCGATATCCCCCAGCACGGCCTCGCCGTGATGGAGCCCGATTCCCACATGCAGCGGCTGCAGCCCCCGGGCCCGGCGCTCGGCGTTCCAGGCAACGGTCCGGGCCGCCATGAGGCGGGCGCAGGCGACGGCATTGGTGGCGTCCTGCGGCCCGGGGCGGGGTGTGCCGAAGGTCGCCATCAGCCCGTCCCCCAGATATTTGTCGAGCGTGCCGTGATGGGCGAAGACTGCCTCCTCGAAGAAGGCGAGGCATTCGCGCAGAAGCTCGATGACCTCGACGCCGGAAAGCTGGGCGCTCAAGCTCGTGAAGCCGATCAGATCGACAAAGAGGATCGTGACGATCTGGGTCCGCGCCCGGTCCAGATCGCCACCGCTTTGCATCAGCTCGTCGACCATGTTGGGCGAGAAGTAGCGCGCAAGGTTCGCGCGCTTGCGCTCGGCCTCGACGAGCAGCGCTTGGGCCTCCTTGCGGTCGGTGATGTCGCGCAGGCTGCCGACGATGCGCGCGGGATAGTCGTCGCGATAGACGATGAGCCCGCGCAGGATGATCCAGAGCGGTCCGCGCTCGGGTTGGGGAACCCGGCATTCGAATTCGAATTTCTGCTTTCCGCGGGCGAAGCGCCGGGCGAGATAGTCCTGCAGGGCCAGGGCATCGGCAGGGTCGATGATCCGGAGCAGCGATTCCATGTCGCTGCCCAGCGCCCCCTCCTCTAGATGCAGGAGCTCATGGAGCCGGGGCGAGAGATAGGCCTTGCCGGAGGAGAGCTCCCAGTCCCACAGGCCGTCATTGGCGCCCAGCGCCGCCATCTTGTAGCGTTCCTCGCTGAGCAGGAGCCGCTCATGGTCCTGGGCGCGGGAAATCGCGCCGGCGAGGAGAGCCGCGGCCGTCTTCAGCACCTCGATCTCCAGGGGATTCCAGATCCGCTCGGTCTTGCAGTCGTCGAAGCCGAGAAAGCCCCAGAACCGGCCGGCGACCATGATCGGCACCGAGGCGAAGGAGAGAGTGCCATGCTCCAGGAAGACCTCGCGGGCATAGCCGCGCACCTCCCGCAGGGTTGCCTGGACGACCTCGCCCCGTTCCCGCCGCCGGGCCCAATCGCCAAGTTCTCCCGACCGGTCCTCATCGGAGAGAGGCATGGATTGGTAGCGCGCGTCATCGGAGAGCGTCGCGAGCCCTTCCTCGGCCCAGTCGTAGCGGCAGCTCTCGACCAGCCGGCCCTCGGCGCCCATATGGACCTCGAACAGAGTCACCCGGCTGACACCCGTCGCCAGCCCCAGGCGGCT
>DATBBO010000579.1:0-5776 GCA_036270995.1 Dongiaceae bacterium
GTCCATGAGCGGCTTGCCACCCTCGGGCTGGATGCCGACGCTCCCGAGATCACCTTCCCGGGCACGACCTTCGGCGTCACCACCTACCAGAACAACGAGGATATTGCCGCGAATCCCGTGCAGCTCATTCTCGGCGCGGCGGCGGTTATCGCGGCTCTGTTCAGGGGCGCCAGCGCCTTTCCCCGCCGCCGCTATGCCCTCTGCGTTCTGGGGTCGACACTCCTTTTCCTCATCGTGCTGCGCTAGCAGCACTGGATCACCCGCCTGCAGCTTCCGATCTTCGCGCTCGCAATGCCGCTCACCGCCTTTTTCGCGCTGGAGCCTGAGAGCCGGCGGGTTCGCCTCGGCACGGCGGCCGCCATGACCGGAATGGCTGTTCTGCTGATCGTCGTCGCCTCGCCGGGGCTCTGGTCGAACTACGGCCGGCCGCTGTTCCCCCCCGGCGGCTTCGCCTACAGCATCTGGGCCAGGAGCGGCGACGAGATCCTGTTCCATGCCCGTCCCGATCTCTACACCGGCTATGAGTCGGCCGCGGTCTATGTCGCCCAGCATGGCGATTCGCAGATCGGCCTCCTGATGCACGGCAATGACTGGGAGTATCCGCTGTGGCGGCTACTGCGCCGGCTCGACATCAAGGGTCTCAGGATCGAGCATGTCGGCATGAGCGATCCACATCTCGCCAAGCCCTATCCCCTCGGCCCCTTCCACCCCACGGCCGTCATCTCCACCACGAGGGTCTCGCCCCCGGAGATCACGATCGACGGTGCTTCCTGGTATCGCGACCTCGCGCTTCCGTCATTTGCCATCTACCGGCGGTCACCCTCATGACGGCGCCGGTGGCGAAGACCCGCTTCTCGATCGTGACGCCGGTCTTCAACGGCGCCCGCTTCCTCGACGAGACGATTCTCTCCGTCGTCTCCCAGGCCGGGCCCTTCATCCTGCGCTATCACATCCAGGATGGTGGCTCGACGGATGGAACGGTGGAGAAGCTCGCGGCTTGGAAAGAGCGGCTGGCGGATGGCTTCCCCGTGCTGTGCGGGGGCCTCGAGTTCAGCTATGCGAGCGCTCCAGATGGCGGTCTCTACGACGCGATCCGGCGAGGCTTCTCGGCCGCGGGCCACGGCGATGTGATGAGCTGGCTCAATGCCGATGATCGGCTCGAGCCCGGCGCCCTGCAGTCGGTCGCCCATATCCTGGAGAAGTTCCCGGATATCGACTGGCTGGGCGGGCGCTCGACCATCGCCGATGAGACGGGGATCATCGTCATCTCCTGGCCGATCATGCCCTTCCCGCGCAAGGCGATCGCGGCCGGCATCTTCGACGGCCGTTTCGCCCCGATCTTCATCCAGCAGGAGGGCGTCTTCTGGCGCGGGCGGCTCTGGGAGGCGGTAGGCGGCTTGCGCGAAGGCTTTCGCTTGGCCGGTGATTTCGATCTCTGGCGCCGATTCGCCGAGAGGACCGACCTCGTGATCGCTGACACGATTCTGGGATGCTGGCGCCGGCGCGAGGGCCAGCTTTCGGCCAAGAGGGACGAGTACTACGCGGAGATCGACCGCTCGCTCTCCGCCGAGGCGGTCGCGGCGCGGGCGGCCACAGCGGCGGAATACCGCAAGGCGCGGGCGATGAACCGGCTGAAGCGCCACGGCTTCACCTATCGCATCGCGAGCCGCCCCGCGCTCGTGGACTGGAACTGCGAGACCATCGACGTGGTGGCGCCCGTCACCTCGATCAGCGGACCCAGCTATCCCGTGCCGCAGAACTGGCTCGCGCGCCAGATCCACCGGGTTGCAATCAGGCTGCGGCGCCTGATGGGCTGACCACGCGCCGGGCTGAACGGGCCGGAAGGCCGTCGCCTCACAGCAGGCCGCAGCAGGGAAACTCGACGAAAAAGGCGTAGACAAACACGAGAGCGCTGAGAAGGAAATTGGCGGCGAAGCCGGCCCATATCAGCCACGCCGGTACGTACCGACCCGCGATCGCCCGCACGGTGGTGACGAACACGACGAGTTCAACCACGGTGATGATCGAGGTCTTGTAGCTCCAGATATCGGTTTCAGGGGCGGCCAGCGCCTCCGCGATCTCGGGGCGCAGATAGGGCCACAAAAAGTACAGCACACCGACACTGAGCACCAGATTGACGATCAGCACGCCGCTCCGGCTGCCGCGCGGGACGACACCCCAGATCAGCGCGGCAAGCTGGGCGAGGCATATGAGGACGATGATGATCTGAAAGGTCAGGTTCGACATCGCCCCAAACCACGCGGCTTACAGGCCATACCGTGACCAGAGCGCGCGCTCCTCGATCGCGGCGAGCATCTGCTCGGCCCAGCCATCCGGTTGTTCGAGCCCAAGGCGCCGGCGCAGCCATCCGCGCGGTTGTGTGACCGGTATCAGCACTGCCTCATCACCGTATCGCTCACGCAGGACGCTGCGCAGATCGCCGATGCCGTCGATGAGCCCGCGCTCGAGCGCTGCGCGGGCAGTCCAGATATCACCGCTGAAGAGCTCGCCGTCTTCGCCTTTGAGCCGGCTGCCGCGGCGCTCGCGCACCTGGGCCTTGAAATTCTCGTGCATGTCCTGCTGCAGCTGGGAGAGCCGCGCCAGGTCTTCCGCCTGCTCGGGGCGGAACGGATCGAGCATCGCCTTGCGCGTGCCGGCGGTATGGATGCGCCGCTCGATGCCCACGCGCTGCAGCAGCTCGGTGAAGCCGAAACCGGCGCTCACCACGCCGATGGAACCCAGGATCGAGGATGAGTCGGCATAGATCTCATCCCCCGCTGTCGCCAGCCAATAGCCGCCCGAGGCCGCAATATCCTCGACGAAGGCCAAGACCGGTACCTGCTTCTCGGCGGCAAGGTCACGGATGCGTTTGGCGATCAGCGAGGACTGCACGGCAGAGCCGCCGGGGGAATTGATCGCCAGCGCCACCGCCCGAAGATTCCGGAGAGTAAATGCACGCTCGAGCGGACCGGCGAGCGAGCTCATCGAGAGTCCCCTGTTGCGCAGCGGCGAGGGCAGGCCGATCGGTCCCGCAAGGCGAAGGACGCCGATGGTGGGCCGCCGGCGAAACCATCGGGTCGGGTTGATCCGGGAGAGAAGGGAATGCGGACCCATAGAGGCTATATAGCGAAGCAAGGCCAGCCCGGCCACAGCAACGCGGGCAAGGCGGCGGGGCTCAGTGGCTCACAGCCAAAGCGCCCCGACGATAGAAAATCGTATAGCCGGGCGCCAGAGGATAGGAGATCCACCCGGGATGGCTGGCGTCCGCGAACAGGAAATCCAGGCCCAGATTCGGATGCGCCACAGCATAGCTGCGCACCGACGGCGATATCAGGACGGCGTCGAAAGTATTCTGCGCCATAAGATCGTGAAGCTCCGTCGCGTCCGTCATTCCGTTGAGGAAGTAAGGCGCGCAGCGCGAGGGCAGGTAGTAGCACCAGCCACCGTCGTTCTCGACCATTTGACGCACCGGCGGAAGGGTTCGAAGGCTGCGGATGATCGCGACATTCGGCTGCGGCGCCGACGGAAGCGGCTGGATCGAGAAGACGAGAAAGATGCCGAGCCCCGCCGCCAGGGCCGGTGCGAAGGGCGGCGCGCGCCCGCGCAGCGCCCGCGCCAACAGCAGGCAGGTGACGAACTCGACCATGATGATGTAGTGCAGCCGGGGATAGACGAGGATGCAGCCGAGCAGCGGCGGCAGGCCGAGGACCCCTATCAGCAGAAGGTCGACCGCGAGCCCGCTCCGGGCCGCGTCGGGCATCCACGCCGGCCCCCGATTCCGCCGGACTGCGCGCAGCTGCCAGACGGCCCCGGCGATGAGAATGGCGGCTCCGACGCCGAAGAAGAGAGCGTGGCGGTCGATCACCTGCCGGCCGGTCTGCCAGATATCCTCGATCATGTCGGCGAGATTGGCGCCATAGAAGTGCAGCACCTTCCCCGGTGCCTGCTGAAAGGCGGCGCCGACCGTCGAGGCGCCGGGAAACTCCCGCGCCATGATCGGAAGCCAGGTCTGCCAGGAGCTGACCGGGAGGCCATGATCGCTGACATATCGCAGCGCATAGTGCTGCCCGAAGGCCATAAAGGCGCGGCCATGCCCGGCCGGGATGGGAAGCGACCAGGCGAGGGCAAGCGCTGCGACGGCAGCGATGGAGAGGCCGGGAACGGCGCTCAGGGTGATGAGCGTCCGCCCGCTCCCCGGCGCGACGCGGCCTTGCGACCATAGCGTCCACAGGAAGGATGCCGCCGCGATCGCCAGCATCAAATAGAAGGCGGTTATGTATTCGGGCCTGACGAAGGTCAGCAGGAAGGCAACAACCGTCAGCAGGGCGGCCTTGTCGGCGGTTCGGCCGAGGCGCAAGGCCAGCGGGATCGCCGCACCGAGCATTGCGATCACCAAGAAGGAAACCCGGGGCCATATCACGAAGACCCCAGCGAAGAGCGGCAATGCCGCAAGGAGCACGGCGAGGATCGGATTTCCCGAGAGCAGCTGGGTCGAGAGCGCGCCGAGCAGAAAGGCGGCGCTAAGGACCAGCAGACCGCCGACCATAAAGACGTCGACGGGATCGCCGACGAAGACCGAGACCGCCCGGTAGAACAGGGAATAGAGGGGCCCCCATTCGTAGTTCGAGAAATTCAGGAGGCCGGCCGCTTCCCCTCTATGCATGTAGCCGCTCTCGTCATAGAGAGCGATATCGAAGATGTGCGGGAAGTTCTGCGTGTAATAGTAGAAACCGGCGGCCAGAATGAATAGCGGAAGCAGGGAATAAATAGTTTTTCGCCACATGCAGGCGATTCTTGAAGGGCTTGCGGCCGGATGTCCAGCGCCGCACGCGCCCGGAAGCTGCATCGAGAGCTGGCGGGTCCCGGGATATCCATCCCGGCGCCTTCCGCAGCAAGATGTTAAGGTAGCTCGATCACGATGACTCGATCACGATGACTGGAGGATCGGTCGTGGGTTCGAATGGAAAGGCCATCAGAGTCCGGCTCGCCCTTCTGGCGCTGACGGCGCCTCTTTCGGGCTGCAGCGGCGTGCTCGATCCCCAGGGCCCCATCGGCGCGTCCGAGAGGCTGATCCTCATCGACTCGCTGGTGATCATGTTGGCGATCGTGGTGCCGGTGATCCTGGCGACGATCGGCTTCGCCTGGTGGTTCCGCGCCTCGAACACGCGCGCGACATATCTGCCGAACTGGGCCTTCTCCGGCCATCTCGAGCTCATCGTCTGGGCGATCCCGGCTTTGGTGATCACTTTCCTCGGCGGCATCGCCTGGTTCGGCTCCCAGGCACTCGATCCCTACCGGCCGCTTCCGGCGGCGACAAAGCCGCTCGAGATCGAGGTCGTGTCCCTCGACTGGAAATGGCTGTTCATCTACCCCGAGGAGGGCATCGCCACGGTCAATCAGCTCGTTCTTCCTGTGGACACGCCGGTCCATTTCCGGCTGACCTCCTCCGGCGTCATGAACAGCTTCTTCGTGCCGCAGCTCGGCAGCCAGATCTACACCATGGCCGGCATGACCTCGCAGCTCCACCTGCAGGCGGACAATCCCGGCACTTACCCCGGCATCTCGGCGCAGTTCAGCGGCCGGGGCTTCTCCGACATGCGCTTCGACGTCCGGGCCCTGCCGGCAGATGCCTTTGCCAAGTGGGTCGCCGACACCAAGGCTGGGGGCGCCACCCTCGACAAGAAGACCTATGGCGAGCTGCTGGCGCCAAGCATGGATGTGCCGCCCGCGACCTATAAGGCGGTCGAACCGGGGCTGTTCGGGGCCATCGTCGACC
>DATBBO010000580.1:0-13144 GCA_036270995.1 Dongiaceae bacterium
CCGTCGACGCCCATCTTGTAGTGGATGCCGAAGGCCGGGATCCAATCGGCCTGCTCGACGAACTGGAACTCGGCCGAGCTCCGGTCGAAGCCGAACCAGAGGACAAGAGACAGCAGGAAGGTGATGAGCGAGGTCCAGAGCGCCAGATAGCGAGCGTTGCGGGCAACCGCCGCCGGATCGCCCCGCAGCATGAGAATCAGGACGGTGCCGACGATCGGCAGGAAGGTGACGAGGGAGAGGACCGGCCAGCTGCTCATGATGCGCTCAGCGAGCCCCCCAGAAGAGATACCAGCTGATGATCAGCACCACGCCGATCAGCATGACGAAGGCATAGTGATAGACATAGCCCGTCTGCAGCCGCCCCGCCCGCTGCGCCAGATTGCGGGTGATCGTGGACACCCCGTCGGGCCCCAGACCGTCGATGACGGCGCCGTCGCCCCCCTTCCAGAACAGGCGGCCGACCTGCTTGGCCGGATTGACGAACAGGAAGTCGTAGAGCTCGTCGAAATACCACTTGTTGAGCAGGAGGAGGTAAATGGGCCGGAAGGTCCGGGCCAGAGTCGCAGGCAGGCCCGGCGCCAGGATATACATGACATAGGCCGAGCCGATCCCGATGAGCCCCAGGATCAAGGGCGTCAGGGCAACCCATTCAGGAACGTTGTGCCCGGCCTCGATGGAGTCATGGCCCGGCAGCACCAGCAGCGAGTGCTGCCAATAGGCCGACATGTCATGTCCGACGAAGAGGTTGTCGAAGGCGAGGCCGGCGAAGGCTGCCCCGATGGCCAGCGGGATCAGGGGCACCCACATCACCCGTGGGGCTTCATGGACGTGATGCAGGGTCTCGTGATCCGCCCGCGGCGTTCCGTGGAAGGTCATGAACAGCAGGCGCCAGGTGTAGAAGCCCGTGCCGCCTGCGGCGAGGGCGCCGAGCCAGAAGCCGAGATGGCCGAGGGCGGTGCCCGAGCCCCAGGCGGATTCCAGGATCATGTCCTTGGAATAGAAACCGGCGAAGCCGAAGACATCCGGGATGCCGATGCCGCCCAGCGCCAGGCCGCCGATCCACATCAAGGTATAGGTGATGGGGATCATGCGCCACAGCCCGCCCATCTTGCGCATGTCCTGCTCGCCGGACATGGCATGGATGACGCAGCCGGAGCTTAGGAACAGGAGGGATTTGAAGAAGGCATGGGTGAAGAGGTGGAAGATGGCCGCGCCATAGGCGGAAACCCCGGCGGCCAGGAACATGTAGCCGAGCTGCGAGCAGGTCGAATAGGCGATCACCCGTTTGATGTCGTTCTGCGCCATGCCGATGGTGGCGGCGAAGAAACAGGTCACGGCGCCGATCACGGTGACGAAGCCGAGCGCGAAGGGCGCGTACTCGAAGATCGGAGACAGCCGGCAGACCATGAAGACGCCCGCAGTCACCATGGTCGCGGCATGGATCAGCGCCGAGACGGGGGTCGGCCCCTCCATCGCATCCGGCAGCCAGGTATGGAGGCCGATCTGGGCCGATTTGCCCATGGCGCCGACGAAGAGCAGCATGCAGAGAGTCTCGAGCGTTGGCAGGCGCATGCCGAGGAAGTCGATGGTGGTGCCGGCCATGGCCGGGGCGGCCTTGAAGACCTCGGCGAAGCCGACGTTCTTGAAGACGAAATAGACGCCCATGATGCCGAGCATGAAGCCGAAATCGCCGACGCGGTTGACGACGAAGGCCTTGATGGCCGCGGCATTGGCCGAGGGTCTCAGATACCAGAAGCCGACCAGGAGATAGGAGCAGAGGCCGACCCCTTCCCAGCCGAAGAACAGCTGCATGAAGTTGTTGGCCGTGACCAGCATCAGCATGCAGAAGGTGAACAGGCTGAGATAGCTCATGAAGCGGGGGATTGAAGGGTCGCCATGCATGTAGCCGATGGAATAGATGTGCACCATCGCCGAGACGGTGGTGACGACGATGAGCATCACCGCCGTCAGCTGGTCGATGGTGACCGTCCAATGGGCCTCGAAGCCGCCGGACAGGAACCAGGTGAAGATCTCCGTCGTGCGCGGCGCCCCGTGATGCAGGCCCACGTCGAAGAAGACGATCCAGGCCAGCACCATGGAGACCAGCAGGGCGCCGCAGGTCACGAGCTGGGCACCCCGGTCGGTGATATGGCGCCAGAAGAGGCCGGCAATCGCCGCGGCCACCAAAGGCAGGAAGATCATCACGACGTCCATCGCGCGCTCAGCCCTTCATCATGTTGATGTCTTCCACGGCGATGGAGCCGCGATTGCGGAAATAGACCACCAGGATCGCAAGCCCAATGGCGGCTTCCGCCGCCGCCACGGTCAGCACGAACATGGCGAAGACCTGGCCTACGAGATCGCCCAGGCGGGCCGAGAAGGCGACCAGATTGATGTTGGCGGCGAGGAGCATGAGCTCGACGGACATCAGGATGATGATGACGTTCTTGCGGTTGAGGAAGATGCCGAAGATCCCGAGGGTAAAGAGGATCGCGGCGACCGTCAGGTAATGGGCGAGACCGATGGTCATCAGGATACCCCGCTGCCGGTCGGCACGTCCTTGATCTCGATGGTATCCCCGGCCCGGCGCGCCAGCTGGCGGGCGATCGACTGGCGGCGCACGCCCTCGCGCTGGCGATGCGTCAGCACGATGGCCCCCACCATCGCCACCAGCAGGACGAAGCCGGCGCCTTCGAAGAGGTACACATAGTTCGTGTAGAGAACGAGGCCGAGGGCATGGGTATTGGGGATGCTCGTCGGTGCCGGTGTCGGGGCGCGTGCCGCCGTTTCCGCCAGCGGCGAGATGACCCAGGCGCCGAAGACAAGGGCAAGCTCCACCAGGAGGATGATGCCGATGGTGAGGCCGATGGGCAGATAGGTGATGAAGCCCTTGCGCAGCTCGACGAAGTTGATGTCGAGCATCATGACGACGAAGAGGAACAGCACGGCGACCGCACCGACATAGACCACGACGAGGATCATGGCCAGGAATTCCGCGCCCATGAGGACGAAGAGCCCAGCGGAGTTGAAGAAGGCCAGGATCAGGAACAGGACCGAATGCACCGGATTGCGCGAGGAGACGACCATGACGCCTGAGGCGATGAGGACCGCCGCGAAGACGTAGAAGGCGATAGCCTGAATGATCATGGCAGGCTCACCGATAGGGTGCGTCGGCCGCCAGATTGGCGGCGATCTCGGCTTCCCAGCGGTCGCCGTTGTCCAGCAGCTTCTGCTTGTCGTAGAAGAGCTCCTCGCGGGTTTCGGTGGCGAACTCGAAGTTCGGACCCTCGACGATGGCATCCACCGGGCAGGCTTCCTGGCACAACCCACAATAGATGCATTTTGTCATGTCGATGTCGTAGCGCGTCGTCCGGCGGCTGCCATCCGCACGCGGCTCGGCCTCGATGGTGATGGCTTGTGCCGGGCAGATCGCCTCGCAGAGCTTGCAGGCAATGCAGCGCTCCTCGCCGTTGGGGTAGCGGCGCAGCGCATGCTCGCCCCGGAAGCGGGGGCTCAAGGGGCCCTTCTCATAGGGGTAGTTGACGGTGACCCGCGGCTGAAACAGATAGCTGAAGGTCAGCTTCAGGCCCGCCAGAAGCTCATAGAGCAGCAGGCTCCTGCCCGCGCGTGCCAGTACCGTCATGCCTCACCACCCTTCCCGGCTCTGCAGCCGGCTGATGCCCAGGGTTATCCGGATGCGCGCGCTCATGCCGGCAACCATCCGAAGGCCACCAGCACCCCCGCCGTGACCACGACCCAGAGCAGCGACAGCGGCAGGAACACCTTCCAGCCGAGGCGCATGAGCTGGTCGTAGCGGAAGCGCGGGAAGGTCGCGCGGACCCAGAGGAAAAAGAACAACACCAGGCAGATCTTGGCGATGAACCAGATCGGCCCTGGAATCCAGGTGAAGGGCGGAATGCCCACCGGCGGCAACCATCCTCCCAGGAACAAGATGGAGGTGGTCGCGCTCATCAGGATCATGTTGCCGTATTCGCCCAGGAAGAAGAGGGCGAATGCCATTGAGGAGTATTCGGCGAAATAGCCGGCGACGAGCTCGGATTCCGCCTCCGTCAGGTCGAAAGGCGACCGGCTCGTCTCCGCCAGACCCGAGATGAAGAAGACGACGAACATGGGCAGCAGCGGCACGGCGAACCAGATATGGCGCTGGGCGAGCACGATGTCGGAGAGGTTGAGCGAGCCGACGCAGAGCAGCACCGTGATCATCACGAAGCCGATGGATACCTCGTAGGAGACCATTTGCGCCGCCGAACGCAGCGCGCCCAGAAAGGGATATTTCGAATTGCTGGCCCAGCCGGCCATGACGATGCCGTAGACGCCGAGGGAGGAGATGGCGAAGAGATAGAGGATGCCGACATTGATGTTGGCGAGCACGATGCCGGGCCCGAAGGGGATGACGGCCCAGGCGATCATGGCCAGCACGAAGGTGATCATGGGCGCGGCCAGGAAGATGACCCGGTTGGCGCCACTGGGGATCACCGTCTCCTTGTAGAGGAGTTTCAGTCCGTCGGCGAAGGGCTGGAGCAAGCCGAAGGGACCGACGACATTGGGGCCACGGCGAAGCTGCATCGCCGCCAGCACCTTGCGCTCGGCATAGGTGAGATAGGCGATCGCGATCAGCAGCGGCACCACGATCGCGATCACCTCGACCACAATGATCGCCGTCGGCACCACATAGCCATGCAGGAAATCACCCATGGGTGCCGGTCGCCTCCGCCTCGCCCGTCACATAGGTCTCGGTGCATTTTGCCATGGTCTCGGAGGCACGGCTGATGGGATCGGTCATGTAGAAATTGTCGATCGGCGAGCGGAAGGGCACTGCTTCCACCGGACCCTCGCGGCCGAATTCGCCCCAGGCCGCAGGCTCGATCGTCTCGAGGCGCTGGAAGCGAGGATTGGCCTCGTAGAGGCGGCGGCGGAGCTGGCCCAGATTGTCATAGGGCAGCGGCTTTCCCAGGGCCTGGGAGAGCGCGCGCAGGATGGCCCAATCCTCCCTCGCCTCGCCCGGCGGGAAGACGGCGCGCTGACCCTGCTGGGCGCGGCCCTCGGTGTTCATATAGGTGCCGTCCTTCTCCGTATAGGCGGCCCCCGGCAGGATCACATCGGCGCGATGGGCCCCGGCATCGCCGTGATGGCCCTGATAGATGACGAAGGCCTTGCCGAGCTGGCTCGCATCGATTTCATCGGCACCGAGCAGATAGACGACCTCGATCTCACCCTTGGCAGCGCCGGCGAGGATGCCGGCGGTGTCGCGCCCGCCTTCGCCCGGCAGGAAGCCCAACTCCAGCCCGCCGACCCGGGCGGCCGCCATATGCAGGATGTTGAAGCCGTTCCAGCCCTCCTTCACCAGGCGAGCCGCCTCGGCGAGCTTGCGGGCGAGATGGAGGACAGCGGCGCCGTCGGCACGCGTCAGCGCCCCTTGCCCCAGGATCAGCATCGGCCGCTGGGCTGCCTTCAAGGCCCCGAAGAAGAGATGGCGGCCCTCGGCCAGCGCCTGCAGCGTCTCGGCCCCCGCCCCCAGATGCTCGTATTTATAGGGCAGGTCGAGATGCGGGCCGATGACCGCGACCTTGAAGCGGCCGCCGTGATGCACGCGCTTCAGGATGCGTGCATTGATGATCGGGGCTTCCCAGCGCGGATTGCTGCCGATGATGAGGCAGGCATCGGCCTGCTCGATGCCGGCGATGGTGGTGTTGAAGAGATAGCCGGCGCGCAGGCGAGGATCGAGCGCCGCGCCATCCTGGCGGCAATCCAGATTGGGCGAGCCCAGGGAAGCCAGGAGATCCTTGAGGGCAAACATCGCCTCGGCGTCGACCAGGTCTCCGGCAAGCGCCGCGACTTTGCTGCCGGGGACGGACTTCAGGCGCTCGGCGATGGCCTCGAACGCCTCGGGCCAGGTTGCCGGCTTGAGGCGGCCGTCGCGGCGGACATAGGGCCGGTCGAGGCGCTGGCGGATCAGCCCGTCGCAGGCAAATCGGGTCTTGTCCGAGATCCACTCCTCGTTCACCGCCTCGTTCAGCCGCGGCAGGACGCGCATCACCTCGCGGCCGCGGGTATCGACATTGATGTTGCTGCCGACGGCGTCGAGCACATCCACGGATTCCGTGCTGTGCAGCTCCCAGGGCCGGGCCATGAAGGCATAGGGCTTGGAGGTGAGAGCACCCACCGGGCAGAGATCGATGATGTTGGCCGAGAGCTCGGAGCGCAGCGCCTTCTCGATATAGGTGCTGATCTCCAGATGCTCGCCGCGGCCCAGCGCCCCCAGCTCTTCCACCCCGGCCACCTCGGTCGAGAAGCGAACGCAGCGGGTACAATGGATGCAGCGGGTCATGGAGGTCTTGACCAGCGGGCCGAACTCCTTGTCCCGCACCGCCCGCTTGGCCTCGGCGTAGCGCCCGTGATCCATGCCATAGGCCATGGCCTGGTCCTGAAGGTCGCATTCCCCACCCTGGTCGCAGATCGGGCAGTCGAGGGGGTGGTTGGCGAGCAGGAATTCCATCACGCCGCGGCGCGCCTGGCGCACCATGGGCGTGTCGGTGTGGATGACCATGTTGTCGGCGGCGGGCATTGCGCAGGAGGCGATGGGCTTCGGCGCCTTCTCCTGCTCCACCAGGCACATGCGGCAATTGCCGGCGACCGACAGGCGCTCGTGATAGCAGAAACGCGGGATTTCCACCCCGGCCAGCTCGCAGGCCTGCAGCACGGTGGCGCCCGCCGGCACCTCGATCGCCTTGCCGTTGATGGTGAGCTTCGGCATGGCCTTCTCCTACTCCGCCGCCCGGCGGGCGGCGCTCGCCGCGAGCTTGGCGATCCGCGCCTCGATCTCGGGACGGAAATGGCGGATCAGCCCCTGGATCGGCCAGGCGGCCGCATCGCCGAGGGCGCAGATGGTGTGGCCCTCGATCTGGCGCGTCACCTGCTCGAGCATATCGATTTCCTCGACCCGGGCTTCACCGCGCACCAGGCGCAGCATCACCCGGTACATCCAGCCGGTGCCCTCACGGCAGGGCGTGCACTGGCCGCAGCTTTCATGCATGTAGAAATGGGAGAGCCGGGCGATGGCCTCGATCACGTCGGTCGACTTGTCCATCACGATGACCGAGGCGGTGCCCAGGCCCGATTTCACCTCGCGCAAAGAATCGAAATCCATCAGCACCGTATCGCAGATGGAGCGCGGCAGCAGCGGCACCGAGGCGCCACCGGGAATGACCGCCAGAAGATTGTCCCAGCCCCCCCTGACGCCGCCGGCATAGCGCTCGATGAGCTCCTTCAGAGGGATGCCCATCTCCTCCTCGACATTGCACGGCTTGTTCACATGGCCCGAGATCGAATAGATCTTCGTGCCGGTGTTCTTCGGCCGGCCGAGCGCCGCGAACCAGGCCGCGCCGCGGCGCATGATGGTCGGCGTGACCGCAATGGTCTCGACATTGTTCACGGTGGTCGGGCAGCCGTAGAGACCGACCGCCGCCGGGAAGGGCGGCTTCAGGCGCGGCTGTCCCTTCTTGCCCTCGAGGCTCTCGAGCAGACCCGTCTCCTCGCCGCAAATATAGGCGCCGGCGCCGCGATGGAGGAAGACGTCGTAGTCATAGCCCGAGCCGGAGGCGTTCTTGCCGATGAGCCCCGCCGCATAGGCCTCGTCGATGGCGGCCTGGAGGTTCTGGGCCTCGGCGTAGAACTCGCCGCGGATATAGATGTAGGCGGCGCGGCAGCCCATGGCGAAGCCCGCGAGCAGGCAGCCCTCGATCAGCATATGCGGATCGAAGCGCATGATCTCGCGATCCTTGCAGGCGCCGGGCTCGGATTCATCGGCATTGACGACGAGATAGGCCGGGCGCCCGTCGGACTGCTTCGGCATGAAGGACCATTTCAAGCCCGTCGGGAAACCCGCCCCGCCACGGCCCCGGAGGTCCGACTTCTTGATCTCGTCGACGATCGCTTCGCGCCCACGTTCGAGGAGCGCCTTGGTATTGTCCCAGAGGCCCCGCTTGCGCGCGCCTTCCAGGCGCCAGTCCTGGAGCCCGTAGAGATTGCGGAAGATGCGATCGCTGTCCTGCAGCATGGCCCGCCTATTTCTTTTCGGCAAATTCGAGGAGCGTCGTCGGGCCGCCTTCAGGTGCCGAGCCCTGGCGGCCGATCTGGGAGCCCGTCTTCGGCCTCTCGCCCCGCGCCAGGGCGTCGAGCAGGCTCTCCATCTTCGCCGCGTCGAGATCCTCGTAGTAGTCGTCGTTGATCTGCACCATCGGTGCATTGGCGCAGGCGCCCAGGCATTCCACCTCCGTAAGAGTGAACTTGCCGTCGGCGGTCGTCTCCTTGAGGCCGATGCCGAGCTTCGCCTTGCAGGCTTCGGTCAGCTGATCCGAGCCGCGCAGCCAGCAGGGTGTCGTGCGGCAGATCTGGATCAGATGGCGCCCCACGGGCTTCAGGTTGAACATGGAGTAGAAGGTCGCGACCTCGTAGACGCGGATCGGCGCCATCTCGAGGGTCTCGGCCACATGATCCATGGCAGCGCGCGGCAGCCAACCGCCCATCTGGCGCTGGGCGAGATCGAGCAGCGGCAGCACCGCGCTCGCCTGCCTGCCGGCCGGATATTTGGCGATGAACTTGTCGGCCAGCGCCTTGTTCTCGGGCGTGAAGGTGAAGCTGTCACTCATCGGTCGATCTCGCCGAAGACGATATCCATCGAGCCCAGGATCGCCACGGAATCCGCCAGCATGTGGCCGCGGCTGAGGTAATCCATGGACTGCAGATGAGCGAAGCTGGGCGAGCGGATCTTGCAGCGATAGGGCCGGTTGGTGCCGTCGGAGACGAGATAGACGCCGAACTCGCCCTTGGGGGCCTCGATGGCGGTATAGGTCTCCCCGGGCGGCACGTGGAAGCCCTCGGTATAGAGCTTGAAATGATGGATGAGAGCCTCCATCGACCGCTTCGCCTGGGCCCGGGTAGGTGGCGTCACCTTATGGTCCATGACGACATGGGGGCCGTCGGGGATCTGCTCAACGCATTGCTTGATGATGCGGATGCTCTGGCGCATCTCTTCCATGCGGACGAGATAGCGATCGTAGCTGTCGCCATTCTTTCCTATGGGAATGTCGAACTTGACCTTGTCATAGGCGGCGTAGGGCTGCGCCTTGCGCAGATCCCAGGCTGCACCCGAGGCCCGGAGCATCGGTCCGGTGAAGCCCCAGTCCAGCGCCTCCTCGAGCGAGACTACGCCGATATCGATCAGGCGCTGCTTGAAGATGCGGTTCTCGCTCAGGAGGTTGTCGATATCGTCGATCACCTTCGGGAAGCGATTTGCCCAGCTGGCGATGTCGCCGAGCAGGCCCGCCGGCAGATCCTGATGCACGCCCCCCACCCGGTAGTAGGCGGCGTGCAGCCGGGCGCCGGAGACCCGCTCGTAGAACTCCATCAGCAGCTCGCGCTCCTCGAAGAACCAGAGAAAGGGCGTGACCGCGCCGATATCCGAGGCGTAGGCCGCGATCGCCATCAGATGGTTGAGCACGCGCGTGATCTCGTCGAACAGCACACGGATGTAGAGGGCGCGCAGCGGAACCTCAAGGCCCATGAGCTTCTCGACGGCGGCTACGAAGGCATGCTCCTGGCACATGGGTGAGACATAGTCGAGGCGGTCGAAATAGGGGATCGCCTGCAGATAGGTCTTGTATTCGATCAGCTTCTCGGTACCGCGGTGGAGCAGCCCGATATGGGGATCGAGGCGCTGGACGACCTCGCCATCCATCTCCATGACCATGCGCAGCACCCCATGGGCCGCCGGATGTTGCGGCCCGAAATTCATGGTCACCGGCTTGATCTGGGTCTCGGCCATCAGCTCTTCTTCTCCGCCTTCTCGTCGCCGGGCAGGTGCAGCATGCCTTCCCAGGGGCTCATGAAATCGAAGGTCCGGAAATCCTGGGTCAGCCGGACCTTGTCATAGATGACCCGCTTCTGCTCCTCGTCATAGCGGAGCTCGACATAGCCGGTCAGAGGGAAATCCTTGCGCATCGGATGTCCCTCGAAGCCGTAGTCGGTGAGAATCCGGCGCAGATCCGTATTGCCCGCGAAGAAGATGCCGAAGAGATCCCACGCCTCGCGCTCGAACCAGCCCGCGGTGCTGAAGAGGTCCGAGGCCGAGGGCACCGCGGTCGATTCATCTGCCGCAACCTTGACCCGCACGCGATGGTTCTTGTGGATGCTCAGCAGGTTGTAGACGACCTCGAAGCGCTGCGCGCGCTCGGGGTAGTCGACGCCGCAGATGTCGACAAGAGTGCGAAAGCGGCAGCGGGCATCATCGCGCAGGAACTGAAGCAGCGGCAGGAGCGATTCGGGCGTCGTCCACAGTATCAGCTCGCCGCGAACGATCTCGCTCTTGGCGACATGGGCGCCCGTCTGCGCCGTGACATACCCGCCGAGCTCCTGCAGCGCTTCCGTCATTTCGATGCTCCGGTCCTTAGCGGGCGATCGTGCTTGTTCGGCGGATCTTCTTCTGCAGCTGCAGAATGCCGTACACCAGCGCCTCCGCCGTCGGCGGGCAGCCAGGAACATAGATATCCACGGGCACGATGCGATCGCAGCCGCGGACCACGGAGTAGGAGTAGTGGTAGTAGCCGCCGCCATTGGCGCAGGAGCCCATGGAGATCACCCAGCGGGGCTCGGCCATCTGGTCGTAGACCTTGCGCAGCGCCGGCGCCATCTTGTTGCAGAGTGTGCCGGCGACGATCATGACGTCGGACTGGCGCGGGCTGCCGCGCGGGACCACGCCGAAGCGGTCGAGGTCGTAGCGCGACATATAGCTATGCATCATCTCGACGGCGCAGCAGGCCAGGCCGAATGTCATCGGCCAGAGCGAGCCGGTGCGCGCCCAGTTCACCACCTTGTCGAGATGGGCGACGACGAAACCCCGGTCGGAGATCTCGTCGGTGACGGCTTTCAGCGCCGCATCCTGGGCCGGGCCGGGCGGCAGGGGTCCGCTCACTCCCATTCGAGGGCTCCCTTCTTCCATTCATAGATAAAGCCGATGGTGAGCAGCGCAAGGAAGCCCATCATCGACCAGAATCCGAAGATGCCGATCTTGCCCAGGGTCACCGCCCAGGGAAACAGGAAGGCGACCTCGAGGTCGAAGATGATGAAGAGGATCGAGACCAGGTAGAACCGGACGTCGAAGCGCCGGCGCGCATCGTCGAAGGCCTCGAAGCCGCATTCATAGGGCGACAGCTTCTCGGAATCGGGGTTCTGACGCGCGGCCACGAGGGAGGCCCCGATCATCGCGCCTGTCAGGCCCACGGCGATCACGAGGAAGATCAAGATGGGCAAGTACTCGCGCAGCACAACATTCATCGCCAAGACATCCCGTGCGCGGATTGACGCTTCCCGCAGACAGCCCCCGCAGCCTCGAAAAGCGCCGCCACTATAGGCGGGTCGTTCCGGCAAAAAAAGCCCAAAGACGGCCCGCGGACCGAATTCCAAGGCATTGAATCATGAAAGGAATATGGCGGGAGCGACGGGACTTGAACCCGCGGCCTCCGGCGTGACAGGCCGGCGCTCTAACCAACTGAGCTACGCCCCCGCAGGGCACCGCCCCAAAGGGCGGCTTCATGTAAGCCGCCGTCACACCCCTGTCAAGCAAAGAGGGCTGGGCTCCGTTCCCGCGAGGCCCGCCTTCGCCCTGCGGGCTTCGGCGCGGCAGCCTACGCCCGCTGCGCGAGCGTAGGCTGGTGGGCGATGACGGATTCGAACCGCCGACCCCCTCGGTGTAAACGAGATGCTCTACCGCTGAGCTAATCGCCCTTCCCTACCCGCTTCCATCTGAAGCACGAAGGCCTCGCAAACGCAATCGGCCGCCTCGCATGTGGCGGCCGATCGAAACTGGCCGGAGCGGCGTCAGGTCGCTGACGTCAATTCACGGAAGCCTTCAGGCCGGCGCCGGCCTTGAACTTCACCTGCTTCGACTCCGGGATGTTGATCTCCTCGCCGGTGCGGGGGTTGCGGCCGACCGAGGCGGCCCGCTTCACCACATGGAAGGTACCGAACCCGACATTGCGGAATTCTCCATGCTCCTTCAGCGATGCCTCAATGCCGTCAAAGACGGCGTCGACAGCCTTGGCCGCATCCGCCTTCGAGAGACCAGACTTCTCTGCGACGACAGAGATCAATTCGTTCTTGTTCACTTGCAGCCCCCTTTGGCGAGTGGAGATGAGGAAGATTTGTGGGCCTGGAACGCCAGACCAGCACGGCAGTCTAGCAGGAAAGTGTAGGCCGCAGCTTCAATGCCAGTCAATTCCCAGCCGCCGCGGTTATCCCCAGGATTCGGAAGCAAATTCCAGCCGGAATCGAGGGAGGAATAGCGAGCTTCCATTGCAGGGACGCACCCCGCGGGATCTAGCGATCCCGCGGGGCCAGCGTCTTAGTGCGTGACGACGCCTTCGCGCGGCGGCTCGCCCACCGGTGCGGGCGTTTCCGCCGGCTCGATCCATTCGATCGGCGTCAAGGGCTGAGACAGGGCTGCCGCCAGCACGGCATCCGCCGTTGCCATCGGGAGAATCTTCAACCCTTTCTTAACGTTGTCAGGAATCTCCGCGAGGTCTTTCTCATTCTCCTCGGGGATCAGCACGGTCGTGACCCCGGCCCGAAGCGCCGCCAGCAGCTTCTCCTTCAAGCCGCCGATGGGCAGGACCCGGCCGCGCAGCGTCATCTCGCCGGTCATGGCAACCTCGCGGCGAACCGGAATGCCGGTCAGGACCGAGACGATCGAGGTGATCATGGCGACGCCGGCCGAGGGACCGTCCTTCGGGGTGGCGCCTTCGGGCACGTGGACATGGATGTCCCTGCGCTCGAAGACCGTCGGCTTGATGCCGAAGTCCGCCGCCCGCGACTTCACGTAGCTCTCCGCCGCCTGCACGGACTCGCGCATCACATCGCCCAGCTTGCCCGTGGTGATGACCCTGCCCTTGCCCGGCAGCATCACCGCCTCGATGGAAAGGATCTCGCCGCCGACCTCGGTCCAAGCCAGGCCGGTCGTGACGCCGACCAGGTCCTTCTGCTCCGCCTCGCCGTAGCGGAAGCGGCGCACCCCGGCATATTTCTCCAGATTGCGGGGCGTCACGCTGACGCGCTTCAGCCCCTTCATCAG
>DATBBO010000581.1:0-11030 GCA_036270995.1 Dongiaceae bacterium
CCTGGACTCGATCAGGACCCTTCTGAAGCTGCCCTCGGCAACTCACGCACAGGGCGGATTGTCGGCAGGCGCGATGCGCCGGGTGCGGGAATTCGTGGAGGTGCATCTGAGCGAAAGCATCGATCTGCCGATGCTGGCTGCCGTCGCCGGGCTGTCGATGCATCATTTCGCACGGCAATTCAAGCAATCCGCCGGCGTCACGCCGCACCACTATCTCACGCAAAAGCGACTCGAGCGCGCCCAGAAGATGTTAGCTCAGACCGATCTCCCGTTGTCGGAAATTGCCTATGCCGCAGGCTTCTCCGACCAAAGCCATCTGGCGCGCCACTTCCGCCATAGGCTCGGCACGACGCCGCGAGAGTTTCGGTGGTCGCAACGCTAGCCGGTTGCGCGGCTCAGCCGAGCTTGAACATCGGCAACAGCAGGAACAGCTTCGCCACCATGGCATTGGCGAGATCGACGAAGAAGGCGCCGGCGAGCGTGATCAGCAGGAACGCCTTGGACGAGGGGCCGTGGCGCTTCGTGACCTCATCCATGGTCGCCATGGCGACGGGCATCGATGCGATCCCGAAACCGAGGAAGCCCGCGGTCGTGACTGCGGCGTCGTAGTCGCGTCCCAGCAGCGGAAACAGCAGGTAATAGGCGATCGCGATCACGACCAGCAGCTGGGCGACGACGTTGATGGCGAGCGGGAGCGCCAGGGAGAGCACGGCGGCGAGCGGCGTTCCCATCAGGCTGATGGCGAGGAAGAGATTCAAAGCGACCGCGCCGCCCATCTCGATCGGCTTCAACTGCAGCTTGAGCCCGCAGGCATCGGCGGTGTTGGCGAGAGCGACGGCGGCGAGCAGGGCCGAGAGGAAGCCGGGCAGCACCAGACCGTTATCCCGGGCCCAGAAGTTGATCTTCTCGCCCAGATAGACCGACACGAAGATCGCCAGCAGGGCGGCGAATAGGCTTGTCAGGCCATCTCCGCCGCCAACCTCGCCGGTGTTGGCGGGCGCGGTCGAGGAGAACTTGCGCGCCTGCTCCGGGGCGGCGGGATGCAGCTTCTTCCGCTTGATCAGATGTCCCGCGACCGGGCCGGCGACGAGCGCCCCGCTCACGACGGCAAGCGTTGCGGCTCCGATGCCCACGGCGCGCGCCGTCTCCAGCCCGGCGGCTTCGGCCTCCCTGGCCCAGGCGAGCGCGGTGCCGGGGCCGCCGACAAAGGAGAGCCCGCCCGCAAGCAGCCCATAGAAGGGATGCGCGCCCCAGGCGATCGCCACGGCGGCGCCGATCAGGTTTTGCAGCGTGATGAGGACAACGGTGACGACGCACAGGACGAGCAGCGCGCGACCGCCGGCGATAAGGGCGCTGAGCTTCGCCGAGAGCCCGATGGTGGAGAAGAAGACGAGGAGCAACAGGTCGCGCAATTGGCCGCCGAAGGTGAACTCGATCCCGAACGCCGTCCGTGCCACGAGGGCCATGACGGCCGCCAGCAGGCCGCCGACGACCGCATCGGGCAGATCGATCCGCTGCAGCCCGGGCACGCTTGCCCGGACGCCTTTGCCGATGAAGAGCACGATCAGTGCGACGATGAGTGTCTCGATTTCCGAGAAATTCACCTGCGCGGTGTGCATTGCCCCTGCCCCCAGATGCCTCGGCGCCGAAGTGCCGTTGTGCATCCCCACTCTAGCCTGCGGCTTCCCCGCCTTCATCAGGCTTCCTCGCTCCGCCTGCCGCCTTGCCCCCTCGGGGACCCTCTGTATGCTGGCGATCCCGCCGGCTGGCCAGAGCAGCTTTGGGGGGTAGATTACGGAAGGGAGGCCGCCGAATGGACTGGGGAAGGATGAGCCGCGCCGAGCGCGACGCCTCTTACAACAACAGCAACGCCGTACCCGAAAGGGACGCGCTGACGGCCGAACGCATCGCGGCCTCCAAGGCCTTCCGCGATGCCCGACTGGGGCATCTCGATCTGGCCTATGGCCCGGGTGAGCGCAACAAATGGGATCTCTTTCCTGCCGCCGATGCTGGGGCACCCTGCCTCGTCTTCGTCCATGGCGGCTATTGGCAGGCAAACCGGCGCGAGGACTTCTGCGCGGTGGGCGAGGGGCTGGCGAGCCATGGCTGGTCCGTCGCGCTTCCTGGCTACACTTTGGCGCCTGAGGCGACGCTGACCCAAATCGTGGCGGAGATCCATGCCGCGCTTGGCTGGCTGGCCGGCAACGGCAAGGTGCATGGCATTGCCGGACCGATCATCCTTTCCGGCTGGTCGGCCGGCGGGCATCTGACGGCCATGGGGCTCAGCCATCCCGTGGTGAAGGCAGGGCTTGCGATCTCGGGCATCTTCGAGCTGGGGCCGATCCGCGACACATATCTCGACGAGAAGCTGAAACTGACCGACGAGGAGATCGCGAACCTGTCGCCGCTGCGCCTGCCGGCCGTACCCAAGCCGCTTGCCATCACCTACGGCACGGCCGAGCTGCCGCCGCTCGTTGCCGACAGCCGCGACCTGAACGCACGCCGCGCCGCTGCGCACCAGCCGGGCCTGCTGCTGCCCGTCGCCGGCGCCAACCACTTCACCATCTTCAGCGAGCTGCGCTCGCCCGGCGGCCAGCTCACCCGGCTGGCACTGGACCTGGCGCGATGAGCGACTTGCGCAGGCCCGGGGCCTCGCTTCGCTTCCGCCCATCGTTGTCGCCGCCGCCTGCGCGCGCTACAACCGCAGGATAGGCCGAGCGATTCGGCCGCCCCGCGAGACATGACCCGGGGCATAGTCGGGGTGACAGCATGAGCAGCGTACCGCAGAAGAATTTTCCCGTGACCTGGGAGGAGCTCCACCGTACCGCCAAGGCGCTGGCCTGGCGGTTGGTGGAGGCAGGGCCTTTCAAGGGCATCGTCGCAGTCACGCGGGGAGGGCTGGTGCCGGCCGCTGTGGTCGCCCGCGAGCTCGATATCCGCGTCATCGAGACGCTCTGCATCACCAGCTATGACGAGTTCCGCCAGGGCTCGCTGACAGTGCTGAAGAGCCCCGCCGCTGCCAATGGCGGCAAGGACTGGCTCATCATCGACGATCTCGTGGATACCGGGCGCACGGCTCAGGAGGTGCGCCGGCTTCTGCCTGATGCGCATTTCGCCACGGTCTATGCCAAGCCCGCCGGCCGTCCCCTGGTGGACACCTTCATCACCGAGGTTAGCCAGGACACCTGGATCCTCTTTCCCTGGGACATCGAGCCCCAGTTCATCCAGCCCATCGCCAAGCGCCGCTAGTCGCCCCACAAGGAATTCGTCTTGCGGGCGCGCGCCGTGCCCGATAGAGAGCGCCCATGCGCAGCATCACCCTTCGGCCCGAGGCGCACCGGCGCCTCCTCTTCGGCCATCCCTGGGTCTATTCCAACGAGATCGTCATGGATGCTGCCGCCAAGACGCTCCCGCCGGGCGGCGTCGTGCGGCTCCTGCGCGCCGATGGCGAGCCGCTTGCGCTTGCTTTCTTCAACCCGCACCCGCTGATCGCGGCCCGCGTCCTGACGCGACGCGTCGATCAGGCGATCGACGCCGGTTTCCTGGCCGCCCGGCTGACCCGCGCCCTCGGGCTGCGCGAACGCCTCTACGACCGACCCTTCTATCGCCTGGTCCATGCCGAGGCCGACGGCTTTCCCGGGACTGTGGTGGACCGCTTCGGCGGCTTGCTGGTGGTCCAGGTGAACTCCGCCGGAATGGAGCTGCTGCTGCCGGCCCTCCTCGAGGCCATCGATCGGGTGCTGAGCCCCGACACCGTTCTGCTGCGCTGCGATTCCTCCACCCGCGCGCTGGAAGGTCTGGCCCCTTATGTGAAGCTGGCCAAGGGCCATCTCGAGGGCCTGGTCGAGCTGGAGGAGAACGGCTTGCGGTTTCTCGCCGATCCGGCCGGCGGGCAGAAGACCGGCTGGTTCTTCGACCAGCGCGACAACCGTGCCGTCGTGGCTCGCCTCTCGGCAGGCCTCAGCCTCCTCGATCTCTACAGTTATGCCGGCGGCTTCGCCCTCGCCGCGGCCTCGGCCGGCGCGCGCGAGATCACCGCCGTGGACCGGTCGGAGCCCGCGCTCAATCTGGCGGAGAAGGCGGCGGCCATGAACGGTTTTCAGGATCGCTGCCGCTTCCGCCGCGCCGAGGCTTTCGAGGAGCTGGAGCGGCTGGGGGCTCAGGGGACCCGCTTCGGCGTGGTCGTCGCCGACCCGCCCGCCTTCGTCAAATCCAAGAAAGAGCTGAAGCAGGGGGCCAGAGGCTATCGCAAGCTGGCGCGGCTTGCCGCGGCGGTCGTGGAGCAGTCAGGCTTCCTCTTCATCGCGTCCTGCTCCCACAACATGCCGGTGGAGGAATTCGAGCGGCAGGTCGCTCGCGGGCTGGTGGATGCCGGCCGCGAAGGCCGCATCCTCCGCGCCGCCGGCGCCGCCCCCGATCACCCGGTGCATCCCGCACTCCCCGAGAGCGCCTATCTCAAATCCCTGCTGCTGCAGCTCGACTAGGCTCGGCCTCACGGCACCCATTCGTCATGGTCGGCGAAGGCCGACCATCCACGAGTTTGCCTCATGGAGAAAACCCTTCTCCTTTCAGCATTCTGAGCTTCAGCTGACGCCGGGACGTGGATGCCCGGGACGAGCCCGGGCATGACGTCGGGAGGGGTGGCGCTTTCGGCGACTCTCGTCCGCGGTCTCGGCCCGGACGGCTACTCCGCGCGTATCGCGATGCGATCGATGATCGCCAGCAGCGCGAAGACCACGACGGCGGCGATCACGCCGACCAAGGTCGCCCGGTCGGGAGCCTGATCGGCGACGATGCCATAGAGGAGATAGCCGAAGGCAGCGGCCGCGGCCACGCGGACGAAGAGCGGCAGGCCGCCGGACCTGATCCCCTCCGATTTGTCGAAGCCGCGCTTGATCATCAGGAAGATGAACAGCACGGCGAAGGCGAAGAAGGTGAGGCCGCCGCTATAGGCCGCACCATGGCCGGCGCGGGCCGCCAGAAAGAGCGCCACCACGCCCATGACGCCCACGGCGCCGGCATAGATGAAGCTGTCGGGCAGTTCGGACTTGTGATCGGACCCTGCCGGCTGCGTCTGGCTCATGAGTTTGCTCCTCCGCCTCGAAGGACGCGAAATTAGGACGCGGCCCGGCTTTGTGCAACTGCGGCACGATATCCGGCCCGGCTGCCGCGCTGGGGCAGCTCGATGGCAAAGCTCGTGCCCTCCGCCGTGCTGGCGAGAAGCCGGATCTCGCCGCCATGGGCGCGGACCAGCTCGCGAGCGATTGCCAGGCCAAGCCCGGTGCCGCCGGGCCGGGCCGAGCCGGCGAAGGGCTGGAACAGCTTTTCCCGTGCCCGGGGCGGCAGGCCCGGCCCGTTATCGATCACCTCGATGACCACTCGTCCGTCGCGGGCGGCGCTGGAGCCGGCCAGCTGCGCCTTGACGGCAATCAGGCTGGCACCGGCTTGCGCTGCGTTCTGGGCGAGATTGGCAATGATCCGGAAGATCTGGGCCCGATCGGCCTCGATCTCGAGCTCCGGCGGGCAATGATTGCTGAGGGGGCCGGGCCCCTCGGCCGGCGTCGGCAGGCTGAGAGCGACTTCCTCCACCAGCTCCGACAGAAGGAAGCGCGAAAGGTTGAGGGCCGGCGGCCCCTCGCGGGTGAAGTTGAGGGTGCTGCTGCAGAGCTCGACGGCCCGGTCGATGGCGGCGAGGAGGGCTCTCGCATTGCGGCGCACCTCCGGATCGCCGCTGGCGGTCAGGCGGTCCGAGACCAGCGCCGCCGTCGAGAGGATGTTGCGTAGGTCGTGATTGATCTTCGTGACCGCCCCGCCCAGGGCGGCGAGCCGTGTCTTCTGCTGCAAGGCGGCGCGCAGGCCCGCCTGCATCTCCACCAACTCATGCTCGGCGACACCGATCTCGTCACTGCGCCGGCTCGGCTGGATCGTGGCCGAGAGATCCTCCGGATCATCACGGAAGGCGACCATGGCCTCCGTCAGGCGCCGCATGGGTCGGATCATCAGCCATTGCAGGCTGAGATAGACCAGTGCCGCGGTGATCAGCGAGATGACGATGGAGAGTCCCAGCACGCGCTCCGAATAGTCGATGAGGGCTGCGCGCATCGGCGCCTCGTCGATCACCACTTCGACGATGGCATGGGGATCCTTGGGCGACGGGCCCGTGACCCGGATCACCCGGTTGTCGGCATGCCAGAGCGTGGCGAAGGCATCGCCGATGAGCCCGAAGAAATGGAACTCGCCGAGGTCGTAGGTCGCGTCCACGGGCGGCACGCCGGCCTTGGCGCGCATCATCAGCTTCACGCCGTCGGGCCGCTTCAAGGCAACCACATAGGCGCCCGCATGCTGCATCAGCTCGGCCTGCAGGGAATCGCTCACCATGAAATTGGGCGTTGCCAGCAATGCGAGGATGGCGACATGCGCGGTGGCGAGCCGCTCTTGCAGATATTCGAGGCGGAAGCGCCCGGCCGAGGGGGCGTAGATCAGCACCTCGCCCAGCATGACGAAGGCGATGGTCAGCAGCAGCACCCGGGCCGACAGGCTCTTGCCCAGCGGCGGCATATGAAGGCGATGGCCATTGGCCGTCATGCCGGCTTCCGTCCGTCTCAACCCAGCCGCATCAGCAGGCGCACGAGCCGCCGGCTGCGGTCATTGAACAGCTTGGGTATGAAAAAGTTGGTCGTCGCGCGTTTGCCGATTTCCGTGAGGGTCGGGTAAGGGGCGATCATGCCGGCGACGGCGCCGAGCTTGAGGCGCTCTTTCACCGCCAGCGTCCAGAGATGGATCATCTCGCCTGCCCCCGGGGCGACGATGTCCGCGCCGAGGATCCGCCCGCCCGGCGTCGCCACCAGCTTGATCGCGCCATGCTCCAGATGCTCGGTCTGGGCCCGGTCGTTCTCCGCCAGCGGCCAGCGCAGCAGGCGGACGGGACCCCGTGCGCGAGCCGCCGCCTCGCTGAGTCCGACATGGGCAATCTCGGGATCGGTATAGGTGACCCAGGGCAGGGCCGAGAGATCCGCCTTGGACGGCAGACGGAAGAGCGCGTTGCGGATGACGATGCCGGCATGATAGGCGGCGAGATGGGTGAACTGCGGACCGCCCACCACATCGCCGATGGCGAAGACCCGTCGGTTCGTGGTGCGAAGTCGCCCATTCACCTCGATGCCCTTGGGCGAATGCACGATGCCCGCGGCTTCGAGGCCGAGATCGGCCACCCGCGGCTGGCGACCCGCCGCCACCAGGAGATGGGAGCCCGCGAGCCGGCGTTGACCCGCCGCAGCTGCGATGGTGAGAGCGATGCCGCCACCGCCGGCTTCCGCCGCCAGGACCTTATAGCCCTCATAGAGTTCCACGCCGTCCTTGAGCAGCGCCCGGCGGAGCGGGGCGACGAGTTCGGGATCGTCCTTGGGCAGCAGGCTCGCCATCTCGACCAGGCTCACTTGCGCCCCCAGGCGCCGGAAGGCCTGGGCCAGCTCGCAGCCGACCGGCCCGCCGCCCATGACCAGCAGATGCTCCGGCAGGCTTTCGAGGTCGAAGATGGTCTCATTGGTGAGATAGGGAAGGCCTGCGAGACCCGGGACCGGCGGCACTGCGGGCGCCGAGCCCGTGGCGATGACGAAGCGGCGGGCCCGGATCCTCAGACCGCCGGTGGCAACCTCTCGCGGGCCGGTGAACCGGGCATGGGAGCGGACGACCCGCACTTCCAGCCCCTCGAAGCGGGCCTGGGAATCGTTGGGTGCGACGGCGGCGATCACCCCATGGACATGGGCCATGACCTTGGCGAAGTCGACCCGGGGCGGGGCTTGGGTCAGCCCGAAGGCCTCGGCCCGGCGATAGGCGGTAGCGGCATGGGCGGCGGCGAGCAGGGCCTTGGAGGGAACGCAGCCCGTGTTGAGGCAGTCCCCGCCCATCCGGTTGGCCTCGATCAGCAGCGTGCTCGCGCCGAGCTGGCTGGCGCCGGCCGCGGTCACCAGCCCGGCAGTGCCGGCGCCGATGACGCAGATGTCGGGGGTCAGAAGCTCGGTCATTCGATCTCTCCGGCCCTGGGCTTCTGCCGATGGCGCCAATGGCGATAGATGACGGGAAGCAGGGCGAGCAAAGCAAGGCCGGCCAGCGCCGTCAGGAATCGGGGGCTCAGCACCTGGCCCAGGGTGATCTCGCCATTCTGCGCCAAGAGATCGCCGAGGCCAGCGCCGAAGGTCGCGAAGATGAAGGTTGCCGGAATGATGCCGATCAAGGTCGCCAGCACGAAGCTGCGCAGGCGAACGCCCAGAAAGGCCGGCACCAGGTTGACGACAAAGAACGGGAAGAGGGGTACCAGGCGCAGGAAGAGAAGATAGTTGAAGGCATCGGCCTGAAACCCCGCCTGCAGGCGCTGGAGCCAGGGCCCGGCGCGCCGGCGCAGGCTGTCGCCGAGGGCCGTGCGGGCCGCCAGGAAAATCAGCGTCGCGCCCACCGTCGCTGCCACGACCACGGCCGCGGTGCCCAGCCATTGCCCGAACATCCAGCCGCCGGCAACCGTCAGCACCGCGCCGCCGGGCAGGGAGAGCGCCACGACCGCGGCATAGACAAGCATATAGGCGAGCAGCGCCAGCGGCAGGTGCTCGGAAACCTGGTGGGCAAGCCAGGCGTGATGGGCGCGCAGGCTCGCCAGCGAGATGTAGTTCTGGAACCCAAGCAGGAAAAACACCGCCACGAGCACGAGGATCAGCAGCAGCGGCAGCCACCGCCGCAAGCCGCGCGGCCCGGAGCCGGCAGGGGTGCCTTGCGCCATGTGATTGATTTAACATCGCCTTCGGGTGCACGCCACCTTGTTGGGGTTCGGGTGCCGGAATCGCAGGCGCCGATCGGGCGAGAGAGCCGGGAAGCGTTGACTCTCGCCGCTTAAGCCCTTATACAGCCGGCGCATTTCCGCTCAATGCTGTCTCTCGCAACGGAGTTCTAACGTGAAGCGCACGTATCAACCAAGTGTGCTCGTCCGCAAGCGCCGTCACGGCTTCCGGGCCCGCATGGCCACTGTCGGCGGCCGCAAGGTGCTGGCCAACCGCCGGGCCAAGGGTCGCAAGCGCCTCAGCGCCTAGCCGGATGGCGCCCCTGAAGGCGCCTTCGATGACCTCCCGACCGCGCCTCACCCGCCGGGCCGAATTCCTGAAGGTCGCCGCCGGCCGCCGCAAATGGGTGGCGCCGGGCCTGATCCTGCAGGCTGCCGCCGGCTCGCCCGCGGGCGCGTCCTGGCGCGTCGGCTTCACCGCCAGCCGCAAGGTCGGCAATGCGGTGGCGCGCAATCGCGCGCGCCGGCGCCTGCGCGCCGTCTCGGCCGCGGTGCTGCCCGCGCATGCCTTGGATGGGCATGACTATGTGCTGATCGCCCGGACCGGCACGCTCAACCGGCGCTACCAGGCGCTGATCGGCGATCTCGAGGAGGGGCTGAGGCGTCTCGGCGTCTGGCGGGCATGACCGGCGCTGCAATCTGGCTTCGCCGGGCAGCCGTGCTTCCGATCCGCCTTTATCAGTGGACGCTCTCGCCGCTGTTGCCGCGCTCCTGCCGCTTCGCGCCGAGTTGCTCGGAATATGCCGCCGAAGCGATCCTGACCCATGGGCCCTTCACCGGTGTGCGCCTCGCGCTGGCGCGCCTGGCGCGCTGCCATCCCTGGGGCGGCCATGGCTATGACCCGGTGCCGCCGGCACCCTTGGCGCAACCGGATCGCGACGCAATATCCAGGGCGCCCATGGCGCGACCCCGGACCCGATAGGACGAGACGAGAATGATGGAACAGAAGAATCTCATACTGGCGATCGGCCTCTCGCTGATCGTCCTCATCGGCTCGCAATACCTGATCAGTCGCCTCTACCCGCCGGTCCATCCGGTGGCGACGACGAGTGCGACGAGCGAGACGACAGCGCCCGGTACGGCGGCCGTACCGGCTGCGCCGGCCACGCCGACCTTCAAGCCGCGGGAAGCCGCACTCGCCGAAAGTGCACGCGTCAAGATCAGCTCCGACGCCTTGCTCGGCTCCATCGCTCTTACGGGCGGTCGCCTCGATGACCTGACCCTGGCGAGGTATCACGAGACCGTGCAGAAGGGCAGCCCGCTGGTGGTGCTGCTCAATCCGCCAGGAACCTCCGATGCCTATTTCGCCGAGTTCGGCTGGGTCGGGGCGAGCGGCGGCACGCTGAAACTGCCGGACGCCAATACGCGCTGGACCGCGGACGCCACGACGCTTTCGCCGGACCACCCCGTCACGCTGACCTGGGACAACGGCCAGGGCCTCGCCTTCACCCGCAAGTTCGAGGTCGACCAGAACTACATGTTCGCCGTGACCGATTCGGTGAAAAACAACGGCACCGTCGCGGCAACTCTCTATCCGTTTTCGCAGATCCAGCGCTTCGGCACGCCCAAGACCATCGGCTCTTCCATCCTGCATGAGGGGCCCATCGGTGCCTTCGATGGCAGCCTGAAGGAGCCGTCCTACGCGAGCATCGCCAAAAGCGGCGAGCAAAGCTTCGACAGCACCGGCGGCTGGCTGGGCTTCACGGATAAATATTGGCTGGCGGCGCTGATCCCGACCCAGTCCGATGCCATCAACGCGGTCTTCGCTCATGACAAGGTCAATGAAACGGATCGCTATTGGAGCAATTTCCGTGGCGCCAAGGGTGCGAGCCTGGCGCCGGGTGCCACCATCAGCAACACCACCCGCATCTTCGCCGGGGCCAAGGTGGTGCGCCTTCTCGGACAGTATCGCGACCAGTATGCAATCCCGCTGTTCGAGCGCGCGGTGGATTTCGGCTATCTCTGGTTCCTGACCGAGCCGCTCTTCTTCGTCCTCGACTTCATCTACAAGCTGGTCGGCAATTTCGGCATCGCCATCCTGATGCTGACTATCCTCGTGCGCCTGTGCCTGTTCCCGCTCGCCAACAAATCGTTCCGGGCGATGAACAGGATGAAGAAACTGACGCCCCTGATGACGGAGTTGCGCGAGCGCAACAAGGACGACAAACAGAAGCTGAACCAGGAGATGATGGAGCTCTACAAG
>DATBBO010000582.1:0-3484 GCA_036270995.1 Dongiaceae bacterium
CGCGCCGGCCTCGCCGCCGGCGAGCCGGTCACCGGCCCCGCGGTGATCGAGGAGACGGATTCGACCACGGTGCTCTATCCCGGCGACCGGCTGGCGCTGGGACCGGCGGGGCTGCTGGCGCTGACACTTGGGAGGGCGCAATGACCGCGCGCAAGATCGAGCTCGATCCGGTGGGCCTGCATGTGCTGCACAACGCGCTCGCCAATATCGCGGCCGAGATGGCCATCGTGATGATGAAGACCTCCTACTCGACGATCTTCAACGAGGGGCTCGACTTCTCCACCATGCTTCTCGACCGCGAGGGCAATCTGATCGCCGAGAAGAACTTCGCGCCCTCGATGATGGGCGCGGTCAACTACACCCTGCGCTGGACTCTGGAGGAGCTGGGCGAATCCTTCTTCCGCCCCGGCGACATCGTGATCCACAACGACCCCTATCGCGGCAACTGCCATCTGCCGGAACACATGCTGATGAAGCCGATCTTCCGCGGCGAGACGCTGATCGGCTTCTCCGGCTGCATCGGGCATATGGCCGAGATCGGCGGCAAGGCGCCGGGCAGCTTCGCCGCCGACGCCACCGATGTCTACCAGGAGGGGCTGCGCCTGCCGCCGGTGAAGCTCTTCGAGGGCGGGCGCTACAACGAGCAGCTCTGGCGGGTGATCCTGGCCAATCACCGCACGCCCCGGAACAGCTGGGGCGACCTCCATGCCATGATCGGCGCCCTCAATATCGGCGAGCGCCGGCTGCTTGAGCTGGGCGAGCGCTACGATATGGAGACCGTGGTCGAGGCCGCGCGCCGGCTGATCGACCATTCCGAGCGACGACTTGCCGCCGAGATCGCCGAGCTGCCCGAAGGCAGCTATACCGCCAGCACCATGGTGGAAGATGACGGCGTCGGCAGCCCGCCCTTCGAGGTGAAGGTGAAGCTCGTCATCCGCGGCGGCAAGGTGATCGCCGATTTCACCGGCTCCAGCCCGCAGGTGCGCGGGCCGATGAACTGCACCTTCGTGGTGGTGGCCGCCGCACTCTACAACGCGATCTTCAGCGTCGCCGATCCGCAGGGTCTGATCCCCCGCAATGCCGGCTGCTACCGGCCGGCGCAGGTCATCGCCCCGCCGGGCACGGTGGTGAATGTTCGCCATCCCGGCCCGTCGGTCGGCGGCAACACCGATCTCCAGCCGAAGCTGATCGACCTTCTGCTTGCCGCCTTCGCCAAGGCGGTGCCGGAGCGGGTGGCGGCCTCCACCGGCGGCTCCAGCAGCAATCTCCTCTTCGGCGGCGTCCATCCGGAGACGGGCCGCTACTACAGCAACTATCATTTCGACGGCATGGGCGCCGGCGGCACGGCTCTCAAGGACGGCAATGACGGCGAGATCACGCGCCACTCCAACTGCCGCAATACCCCGGTCGAAGTCTTCGAGCACCGCTATCCGCTGCTGACCCTGCGCTACGGTCTGGCCCAGGACACCGGCGGGGCCGGGCGGCATCGCGGCGGGCTCTCGACCGAGCGCCATTTCCGAATCACGGCGCCGGAGATCACCTTCAGCGCCCTTTTCGACCGCTGCAAGATGGCGCCCACCGGGCTCTTCGGCGGCTTGCCCGGCGGCACCTCGGCGCTGCTGGTGAAGCGGGCTGGCGAGCGCGAATTCCAGAGCTTCGACCGGGCCTTCGGCGTCGGCTCGCCCAGCAAGTTTACCAATGTCGTGCTCCATGCCGGCGACGAACTCTATTACCGCTGCCCCGGTGGGGCGGGCTTCGGCGATCCCCGGGAGCGTGAGGCCGATCAAGTGCGCGAGGACGTGGCGGAGGGCTATGTGAGCCCGGCGGCGGCGCTGCGCGACTACGGTATCGCCGTCGAGATGGGAGGAGAGCCCGCATGAGAAAGGGCCGATGGATGGAGCCCTCCCGCAGCTGGCACGACACCAGCGTCATCTATTGCCAGGCCTGCGGCCGGCTGATCCCGCGCCGCGCCTGGGTGTTCGAGGGCGGCGTCGGCGAGCTTCGGGTCTGCAGCCCCGACTGCGAGGACCTCTACGAGGCGTATCTGAAACCCACCTATGGCGCGATGGCGGCCTATGCGGATAACAAAGGTTGAGGCGATCCTGCTGCGTCCGCGGGGCGCTATCGACACCTCCATCGGCGACGGCAGCCAGGACGGCGTGCTGGTGCGCATCCACACCGACGAAGGCATCACCGGGCTGGGAGAGATCGATTCCTCGCCCTGGGTCGCCAAGGCGATCATCGAGGCGCCGGCCTCCCACAAGCTCTGCAACGGGCTCGCCAGCTTGCTGGTCGGCGAGAACCCGCTGGAGGTCGGCCGGCTCTGGCAGAAGATGTACAAGGGCTCGCTCTATTTCGGCCGCCGGGGCGCGGCGATCCACGCCATCAGCGGCGTCGAGATCGCGCTCTGGGACATCGCCGGCAAGGCGGCGGGCAAGCCGATCCACGCCCTTCTCGGCGGAGCGCGGCGCGACAGGATCAAGGCCTATGCCAGCACGCTGATGCCGGATACGCCGGCGGAAGCGGCACGCATCATCGAGGCGCAGATGAAGGCGGGCTTCAAGGCCGTGAAGCTGGGCTGGGGTCCGCTCGGCCGGTCGGCGGAACTCGACGTCGCCCTCGTCGCCGCGGCGCGCAAGGCCGGGGGCGAGGCGCTCGACCTGATGATCGATATCGGCAAGGGCTGGACCAGCGCGCGCGACGGCATCGACCGGGCGAGGCGGATGGAGGAATACCGCCCCTACTGGATCGAGGAGCCCTTCTGGCCCGACGACTACGCCAAATATGCGGCCATCGCCGCCGCTGTCGCGACGCCGATCGCCGGCGGCGAGGAGGAGGCGACGCTGGCCGATTTCGAGCGGCTGGTCGAGACGGGGCATGTGGAGATCCTCCAGCCGGACGTGACCCGGGCGGGCGGCATCTGCGAATGCCTGCGCGTCGCAGATTATGCCCGCCGGCGCGGCCGGCGCTGCGTGCTCCATGCCTGGAGCACCGGCATCATCAAGGCTGCGACGCTCCAGGTCCTGGCCGCCATGGAGGAGGCCGAGTACATGGAATATTGCGTGCAGACCACGGACCTCAATCAGCGCCTGGTGGCGGAACGCTTCCCGCTCGTCGACGGAGAGGTCATGATCCCGACCGGCCCCGGGCTCGGCATCGAAATCGACGAGGCGGCGCTGAAGGAATTCGCGGTTACGTGAGGCGCCGCTGCGAGGGAGCGGATGCAGGCTGCACCCGGCCGGGTAACTCCGCCTCCGTCACATCCTCAGAGCTTGCCCAGCGCCTCGGCGTAGCGCTTGGCCGTCTCGAGCCCGAAGGGGCTTGCCGGCGTCGCGGGGATCCGCGGCTTGATCTCGGCGATGCCCAGGCGGTGGCCCAGCACCGGCTTGCCGTAGACTAGGAAGGTGTCCATCGATTCCATGAGGAAGATGAGAAGCGGCAGCACCTTGGCATAAAGCCGCTCCGCCTTCTTCATCCCTTCCTC
>DATBBO010000583.1:0-4494 GCA_036270995.1 Dongiaceae bacterium
CTCGCGCCTTTGTTCCGATATCGCTGAAGGCGTAGCGGTGAAGGCGCGGCGGGGAACATCGTTCGCGTCGACGTGTTTGCCCATCATCATCGGAACAAGGACGGAGGCGAGAATGCCGCGCGGCGACAAATCGAGCTATACGAACAAGCAGAAGCGAGAAGCCCAGCATATCGAGGAAGGTTATGAGAAGCGGGGCGTCGGCCGGAAGGAATCAGCAAGGCGTGCCTGGGCGACCGTGAACAAGGAGACGGGCGGCGGCAAGAAGAGCGGATCAGGTCGCGGCCGCAAGACCAATCGCGCGCCAGCCAAAAAGGGTGGGCAGCTCGGCGGCGCCGCAACGGCCAAGCGCCCTGCAGCGGCTCGCTCCGCCTCGGCGCGAAAGGCCGCGCGCACGCGCGCCCGCAAGCGGCGCTGAGCGTTCAGTCCCGCCGCTGGTTCTTGACGCCGCTGAGCAATCCCAGCACAGCGGCTCCGAGCAGGATCGCCGCCGCATGGCCGCGCAAGCGGCCGGGAAGCACAGTGGAGAGGAACGAAAACTCAGGAAAAGAATCCCTATCTTCAAGGCGCGCTTCCGATTGCCGGAACCTCAAGGTCAGGGCTACGGCGCCGGCCAACACCAGGAGCACAGCCGCGACGATCGCAGGTGCAGCGGCGGGCCCGAGCCTCGTTCCCAGATAGATCCAGAGGGCGGCGAGCAGGCAGGCGATCGCCGCAAGCAGGAAGAGTGCCGTCAGCAGGCAGGCTGCCAGGCAGAGGAGGCCCCGCTCAGCGGCTCTCTTTGCCTGCTGCGCCGCCACCGCGCGCAGGAGCAGCGAAAGCACCAGATCCAGCATGCCCCCGCCGTCCCCGCCGCTCAGCGCGGAAGGAAGCGGCCGCCGATGAAGCCAACGGCAAAGGCGACGAGAAGGGTCGTCAGCGGCCGTTCTTCGAGCTCCTGCACGAAGGCCCTGGCCGACCGCTCGCTGTCCTTCGCGAGCTTGGCATAGAGCTGCTGCGCTTCCTCGCCGATCTCGCCGGCATCGCTGCGCATGCCCTTCACCAGCCGGGCAATGTCGCTTTTCAGGGCAGAGAGATCTTCCCGCAGCCGGCTCACTTCGTCCGCCACATCCTCGGCAGCGGCCCTCGTCTTCGAATCAGTCATGATCGTTCTCCTGTCGCCGATGGGCTCGACCCCTGTCTCAGATCACGAGATCAAACCGGCGGAGGGCTGCGGCGCCCCACGAGACCGGCGATGAGCGCGACGAGAAACAGCACGAGGAAGATGTAGAAGAGGATTTGCGCGATGCCGCCTGCCGCTGCGGCGATGCCGCCAAAGCCGAGAGCGGCGGCGACGAGAGCGATGATGAAGAATACGGCCGCCCAATAAAGCATTGCTGCCTCCTCTCATGGACCGAGAAAAACCGCGCGGCGCCGCGAATCGAGGGCTCCCGCGCCCATGCCGGGGAGCATGGATGAAAGGGGAACACGGCCTTCTCTTGAAGGTTCCGGTGGTTTTCCTTGTGGCATTGATCAGGCATGGCCGCCGCAACATGCCTCTTGCCGTCAATCCATTGTGACAATGATGAGGCTCTTTTCCCGAGATTGTTGAAGCCTGAATCGCAATCGACCATGTGTTTTGTCGAAGCCGGTGATGCGGGGAGTGCATGTCGGTTATCGGCTTCGCCTCTCGGGGGTCTTCAGAGGGGCATGGCACGGCGGACAGAGACGGAGGGCACGGTGGCCGTCCGCTTGTTCGTCATTCGCAATGCTGATATCGCAAGGAGAGAGCCGATGACCTCCAGTCTCGATCACGAGATCCTCGACCACGTCTCCCACCTCAACGCGCTTGCTCGATTCCTGGCGCGCGACCGGACCCTCGCCGATGACCTCGTACAGGAGACGCTGCTGCGTGCTCTCTACTATTCGGAGCAATTTGAGAGAGGCACTAACCTGAAGGCGTGGCTCACGACGATCCTTCGAAATTCCTATTTCAACGAAAAGCGGAGCGAGGCCCGCCGGCGGCGGCTGACCCAGCAGGGCGTGCTGGTTCAGACCGAGATGCGCGTCACGCCCGGCAATCAGGAAGCCCATCTCGAGCTGCGGGACTTTGAACGCGCGTTCATCACTTTGCCGCAGGTTCAACGCCAGGCCATCGCCCTGGTGGGCGCCAAGGGATACTCCTATGAGGAGGCGGCCGAGCTTGCCGGCTGCGCGGTCGGCACCATGAAGAGCCGCGTATCCCGAGCGCGCATGGCGCTGCAGAGCATGCTGGCCAACGAGGAAGCGCTGGAGGACGAGGCCGCCCCGACGACGAACTGACGTCAGCGGAGCTCGTTTGTCAGCACAGCGACCGGCAGCCTCTCGAACAGCCGATCGACCGCAAGCCGGCTGCGCGCCGATGCGACGCGCTGCCCTGTCAGTGCATCGCAATAGAACGCATCCGCATTCGGCGGTAGCAGCAGATGGGTGGAGGCCCAGGCCTCGCCGATGGGCAAAGCTTTGGTCCTGCCGGCGAGCCGGGCAAAGAATCGGCCAAGAGCAACGATCATCACGCGATGGCCCTGGCGACGCCGGAAGGCGAAGACGTGCCGAGCCGCAAGACCGGAGACGGTGAGAGGCTCGTAGCTGCCCTCGGCGAAGAGGCCAGGCATGTCGCGCCTGAGAGCGAGAAGGCCGGCGAGGAGGCGGAGCTTGACGCGCCCGTCCTGCCAATTGTCCAGCAACTCCTTCCAGGCTTCCGGGCTCGCACTCAGAATCTCGCGGCGCCGGGCGAAATCCACGGGCCGCCTGTTGTCGGGATCGACCAGACTCAGATCCCAAAGCTCCGTGCCCTGATAGATGTCGGGGATGCCGGGCGCGGTCAGCTTCAGCACCGTCTGCGCCAAGCCGTTCAGCATGCCGAATGGCGCAATCTCGCGAAGGAAGCTGGCGATATCCTCGATCAAGCCGCGCGAGCGGCGCCGGTCGAGAACCCCCCCCAGGAAGGCGAGGCAGGCCTGCTCGTAGTCCTCGTTGGGTTCGAGCCAGCTCGTTCGGAGCTTCGCTTCCCGCAGCGCTTTCACCAGATAGACCTTCATTCGCTCGAGCGCATCGGCCGAGAGATCCGCGGCAGCACCGGGTGTCAGCCAGTCGATGGGCCAGAGTCCCACGAGGCCCTGGTAGATGAAGTATTCATCCTGGCCGCTGGGGGCGATCTCTCTGCCGCGCCGCCTCTTCAGACCCTTGTTCATCCGCGACCACCGGCGCACCCGCCCTTGCCATTGGTCCGGAATCTCCGAAAGAACGTTCAAGCGGGCGCGGCTATCCTCACCCCGTTTGGTGTCATGGGTGGCGCTGGCCGACATGGCGAGGGGCCATTCGCGCCGGCGCTCTGCCAGGCTGCGATGCGCCGCCGCGGGGGTCATGCCGAGATGCGCGGGCGCGCCGCCCACCTCGTTCAGCGAGACGAGCCGCGGATAGCGATAGAAGACCGTGTCCTCGAGCCCCTTGGCCATGACCGGCGCGGTGAACTGCTGAAAGCGCATGGCGGCCTCGACAGCAACTCTTGTAGGCGCCTTCAGGCATCGGCCGATGACAGCGTGAACCCGCCGCGCCCGGCCACGAAGGCCCCGCATCGAGGAGGCCAGCGCTTGATCGATCAGGCGGCGATCCTCGGACGTCGCACCCGCCGCGCTCACATAGGATCGATAGACGGGAAGGCCGATCGCGATCCGCCGGAGCGCGGCGCGGATCTCGCCAGGCTCGAACTGCGGCGCCAGCCGGTGGAACTGCATCGCCAGGCGCTCGAGATCGGCGCCGAAGGAGGAATCGATCACCTCGCCCTTTGCCTCGGCCAGCATCGCGGGGAAGCGCAAGGCATGCCCGGCGAAGCTCTCCGCCAGAAGCTGCAGGCGCCGCGCGGATGCCGGATCGGTGAAGAGGCCGTTGCTGAGCGCGATGAACTCGTAGCCCGTCGTGCCCTGGACCGGCCATTCCTTCCTCAGACTTTCGCCACTGCCCAGGATCTTCTCGACCACGAGATAGAAAGGCCCGCGCCTTGCTTCCCCCGGCCGCGCCGCCCGCGCCTTCTCGACAAAGCGGCGCAGCCGCCGGCAGTAGGCGGCGGAGTCCTTCAGCCCATCTACATGATCGAGGCGGAGGCCGTCGAGCTTGCCTTCGGCAATGAGGCGGCCGATGAGCGTATGGCAGCGGTCGAAGACCTCGGGCCGCTCCATTCGCACGGCGCAGAGCTGGGCGATGTCGAAGAAGCGGCGATAGTTGGCGCGGGTCGCCGCCAGCCGCCAGTCGGCGAGACGGTAGTGCTGGCGCTCCAGCAATGGCGCGAGCCGCTCGGGAGCCTGGGAGGCAGTCGCTACCTCATGGAGCCGCTTGGCGATGGCCGGCGATTGCGCCGCTAGCAGGGCGAGCGCCGTCTGCAAATCCGCCGCCCTCTTGCAGCCCGCCGCGCTCGCTGGGGGCAACGCCGCGAAATCCTTGGCCAGGTGGCGCAGCGCGGCCAGATCCGGCTCCTCCGCC
>DATBBO010000584.1:0-3195 GCA_036270995.1 Dongiaceae bacterium
CCCTCGAATCATGCCCTTTTGTTAAAGAGCT
Organism: Dongiaceae bacterium; assembly: GCA_036270995.1. Classification (GTDB taxonomy): domain Bacteria; phylum Pseudomonadota; class Alphaproteobacteria; order Dongiales; family Dongiaceae; genus DASXQK01. The sequence goes on from DATBBO010000584.1 coordinate 32, forward strand.
AAGGGCCCTTGCTGGCATCGGCCAGCCGTCCCAGGACCTCGTCCCTTCCGAGAACGGCCATGACCTCGAATACGCCCGGCGAGACGGTCGATCCCGTGAGGGCCGCGCGCAGCGGCTGGGCGATCTGGCCGAGCTTCAGCCCTGCCGTATCGGCATAGCCGCGCACCAGCTCCTCGAGCGCTGCGGTTGTCCATTCTACCTTGTCCAGCCGGCCTAAGAGGTCGGAAAGATGACCGCGCGCAGCCGGGGTCAGAAGCTTGGACGCCTTCTCGTCCAGGGGAATTGGCCGCGACCGGGCATAGAACAGGGCGTTGTCCGCGAGCTCCTCCAGGGTCTCGGCCCGGGCCTTGAGCCCATCCATGCCGGCGCCGAGGCGCGCCTCCGCCGCTCCGTTGGGCGGTGCCCCGAGGCGCCTGGCGACCCTGGGCAGGACGAGGCCGGCAAGGCGCTTGTTCTCTGCCGCGCGGATGTAGTGGCCATTCAGATTGTTCAGCTTGGCGAGATCGAAGCGCGAGGGCGAGCGACCGACGCCATCCAGATCGAACCAGCCGATCGCCTCCTCGGTCGAGATGATCTCGGCATTGCCATGGGCCCAGCCCAGCCGCAGCAGATAGTTGCGCAGCGCCTCCGGCAGATAGCCCATATCGCGATAAGCCTCGGCGCCGAGCGCGCCATGGCGCTTCGACAGCTTGCTGCCGTCGGGCCCGTGGATCATTGGTACATGGGCGAATTCCGGCTTCGCCCAGCCGAGCGCGTCATAGAGCTGGACCTGGCGAAAGGTGTTGGTCAGGTGATCGTCGCCGCGGATGACATGGGTGATGTCCATGTCGTGATCGTCGACGACGACGGAGAGCATGTAGACCGGCGTGCCGTCGGCGCGCAGCAGCACCATGTCGTCGAGCTGCTCATTGGCGACCTTGACCTCGCCCTGGACGCGGTCGACCACCGTGGTCTCACCGCTGCGCGGCATTTTCAGGCGGATCACCGGCGTCACATCCTTGGGCGCCTCGGCCGGGTCGCGATCGCGCCAACGTCCGTCATAGCGCATGGGCAGGCCTGCGGCCCGCTGGGCTTCCCGCATCGCCTCGAGCTCCGCCGGCGTGCAATAGCAATTGTAGGCCTTGCCCTCGGCCAGAAGCTGGCGCGCCACCTCGGCATGGCGGGCGGCGCGGGCAAACTGATGCACCACCTCGCCGTCCCAGGCGAGGCCGAGCCAGGAGAGCCCGTCGATGATGGCGTCGATGGCAGCCTGGGTGGAGCGCTGGCGGTCGGTATCCTCGATGCGCAGCAGGAAGCGGCCGCCGGTATGGCGGGCAAAGAGCCAGTTGAACAGGGCGGTGCGCGCGCCGCCGATATGCAAATAGCCCGTGGGCGAGGGAGCGAAGCGGGTGACGACGGTCATGTTCTGCTGAGAGGTCGGTGGAGGGGGATGTCTAGCACAGGCTCCTGAGCCATCACAATGCAGGCGTCTTGGCGCTTGCCCCGGCTGCAATCTTTGGCTGAGCGGCGGGCCGAAGAATGGAATAATCTGGCGCAGGAGGCCGGGGCCGATGCAGCGGCTGGGGGTGCTTCTTCATCAATCGATTCGGGCGCTCGCCGACAATCTCGCCGGCGAGCGCGAGCGATGGATCCTGTGGTTCCCCGTGGTCATGGGAGGCGGCGTCGCGCTCTATTTTTCGCTGCCCGTCGAGCCCTCGCTCACTTGGGGCCTGGCGGCGCTGGCCGGGATGTCCGTGCTCCTCGGCCTCTCCTGGCGTCGGCCGCTTTGGCGCTGTCTCATCCTCGGTCTTTTTGCCGGCACCCTGGGCTTCGCGGCAGCGGAGTTCCGCACGGCAATGGTGGCCGCTCCCATGCTGGCGGACAAGGTCAAGGGCGTGCAGGTGAGGTGGGCGGGTCCGGGAGGTCGAGTTCCTGCCCACGGGCCGGCGCGTAAGCCTCGACCAGCTCACCCTCGAAGGCGTGGATCCGCCGCCGGCGCAGGTCCGCGTCAAGCTCGGCCTCGACTATCCGATCCTCGTTCCCGGCGACCGCGTCCGCCTGAAGGCCACTCTATCGCCGCCCTCGCGGCCGGTGGCGCCGGGCTCCTACGATTTCCGCCGCGACCTGTTCTTCGACCGCATCGGCGCGGTGGGCTTCGGATATGGGCGCATCGGCGTGACGCCTTTCTACCGAGGGCGAAGGCGCTTTGATGCGCGCCGTCTGGATCGGCTTCGCCGAGTTGAGGGCGCTGATCGAAGGGCGGATCCTCGCCGCCATGCCGGATCGCGATATCGCCGGTGTCACCGTCGCCTTCGTCACCGGAAGCCAGTCGGCTGTGCCCAAGGACGTTCTCTCGGCCATGCGGGATTCGGGTCTCGCCCATCTTCTCTCCGTCTCGGGCCTCCATGTGGGCCTGGTGGCCGGCATCCTGTTCTTCCTCTGCCGCGCCGTCCTCGCCCTGGTGCCGGCGGTGGCGCTGCGCTGGCCGATCAAGAAATGGGCCGCCGGGCTTGCGCTCATGGGCGCGGTCTTCTACACGCTTCTCTCCGGCGCCAGCGTGCCGGTCGTGCGCGCCTGCCTGATGGCCGGCATCGCCCTCATCGCCGTCATCTGCGATCGCCAGCCGATCTCCATGCGTCTGGTCGCCTGGGCGGCGGTCGCCGTCCTTCTGCTCTGGCCCGAAAGCCTGATCGGCCCAAGCTTCCAGCTCTCCTTTGCCGCCATCATCGCGCTGACCGCCATGTGGGAGGAGATTGCGCCCGGTCGGCGCCGTGAGAGCTCGGCCTGGCGGCGCGCCCTCACCGGCACGAGGAACATGGTGCTGACGAGCCTCGTCGCCACGCTGGCGACCGCGGCCTTCGCCATCTATCACTTCAAATGGTCGCGGCGTATCCTGCCGCGACCTGCGTGTGCAGAAACCCAGTAAAACCGGGACTTTCTTGTGCGGGGCTTACGCACGTGTACCCGCTGTGCAGAAGCTTTGGCGGACACATCGGCGGACACGGCACCCGATGGAGAAGCGCCTGGCGACCGCGCCAGGAGCCAGCATCAGAGGGGGCGAGGGGTCGGGGACTCCCCTTGCTACCCGCCGGGGCTCTGCTGCCTCTGGCGCGCCTCCGGAGGGGCTCCTCCGGAGCTTCTCACGGCGGTCCCTGGGCCGCCCGGAGCCGTGCGAGCCATCGTCG
>DATBBO010000585.1:0-8875 GCA_036270995.1 Dongiaceae bacterium
GCCTGGCGTCGCCTGCTGCACAACAAGGCCGCGGTCGTCAGCATCGTCCTTCTGGCGATCATCGCGCTCGCCTCGATCTTCGCCCCGTTCTTCAGCCCCTATTCCTACGATGACGTGTCCTGGGACTTCGTCAGCGCCCCCCCGGATTTCGCTTCTGGCCATTATTTCGGCACCGACGACAACGGCCGCGACCTTTTCGTGCGGGTGATGTATGGCGGGCGCGTCTCCCTAATGGTCGGCATCGTCGCCACGCTGGTCAGCCTCCTGATCGGCGTCGTCTGGGGATCGACCGCGGGCTTCATCGGCGGACGGATCGACGGTTTCCTGATGCGCATCGTCGACATTCTCTATTCCGTCCCCTTCATCTTCTTCGTCATCATGCTGACCGTGGTCTTCGGGCGGAACATCGTGCTGATCTATGTGGCGATCGGTGCGGTCTCCTGGCTCGACATGGCACGCATCGTGCGCGGCCGGACCATGAGCCTGAAGAGGCGCGAGTTCGTGGAGGCGGCCCATGCGGGCGGCGTCAGGACCGCCACCGTCATCCGCCGCCACATCATCCCGAATTGCCTCGGTCCCGTGATCGTCTACGTCACCCTGACCGTGCCCAATGTGATCCTGCTCGAGTCGTTCCTGAGTTTTCTCGGCCTCGGGGTGCAGGAGCCGCAGACGAGCTGGGGCGTCCTGATCAGCGACGGCGCGCGGCTGATGGAGACCTCGCCCTGGGCCCTCGTTTTTCCCGCCACGATGCTGGCGATCACGCTGGGCTGCTTCAACTTCATCGGTGACGGGCTGCGCGATGCCCTCGATCCCAAGGACCGCTGATGCCGCCGCCGGTCCTCGACATCAGCGATCTTGAAATCCGCTTCGCCACGCCGGACGGTGTGGTCGAGGCAGCCAACAAGGTGAGCCTCACCGTCGAGCAGGGAGAGACGCTGGGCATCGTCGGCGAATCCGGCTCAGGCAAGAGCCAGGTCTTCATGGCGGTCATGGGCCTGCTCGCCTCGAACGGCCGCGCGACGGGCAGCGTGAAGTTCCAGGGGGAGGAGATCCTGGGGCGGCGGGCCAGCGAGCTGAACCAGATCCGCGGCGCCCGCATGTCGATGATCTTCCAGGACCCGATGACCTCCCTCAACCCCTACCTCACCATCGAGCGCCAGCTCACCGAGGTGCTGGAAACCCATCGCGGCATGTCGGCCAAGGAGGCGCGCCACGCGGCCGTCGCGATGCTGGAGCGGGTGCATATTCCCGAAGCCGACCAGCGCATCTCCCTCTATCCCTTCGAGTTCTCCGGCGGCATGCGTCAGCGCGCCATGATCGCCATGGCTCTGCTCTGCCAGCCCGAGCTCCTGATCGCCGACGAGCCGACCACGGCGCTGGACGTCACCGTCCAGGCCCAGATCCTGTCACTGATGGGGGAGCTCAAGGAGGCGGGCAAGACGTCCTTCGTCGTCATCACCCATGATCTCGGTGTCATTGCCGGACTCTGCGACCGGGTGCTGGTCATGTATGCGGGCCGCATTGTCGAATCCGGGCCGGTGCGCGACATCTTCAAATCGCCGCAGCATCCCTATACCGCCGGATTGCTCGCCTCCATGCCGCGGCTGGACGAGAGCGACGCCACGCGCCTCACCGCCATTCCCGGTCAACCGCCCAATCTCCAGCGGCTGCCGCCGGGCTGCTCCTTCAGCGACCGCTGCCCCCGGGTCTTCGACCTCTGCCGGAGCATTCGCCCGCCCCTCGAACCGTTTGCGCCCGGAAGGATGAAGGCATGCCATCTGCCACACCTCTGAGCACGGCGCCGCTTCTGTCGGTCCAGGACCTGAAGGTCCATTTCCGCATCGGCGGCGGCTTCCTGTCGCGACGGCCGGCGCGCATCCTGCGCGCGGTGGACGGCGTCAGCTTCGACCTCCGGCCCGGCGAAACGCTGGGCCTTGTCGGCGAATCGGGATGCGGCAAGACGACCCTGGGTCGCGCGGTGCTGCGCCTCCTGCCCAATATCGACGGCCGTGTCGTCTGGCTCGGCGAGGATCTGGCCAAGCTCGACCCCGAGGGCATGCGCCAGAAGCGCCGCGAAATGCAGATCGTCTTCCAGGATCCGCTCGCTGCCCTCGATCCGCGCATGACCGTCGGCGAGATCATCGGCGAGCCGCTGGCCACATTCCGCGGCGACCTGCCCAAGGCCGAGGGGAAGCGCATGGTCCAGGCGATGATGGCGCGCGTCGGCCTCCTGCCCCAGCAGATCAACCGCTATCCCCACGAATTCTCGGGCGGGCAATGCCAGCGCATCGGCATCGCGCGGGCCATGATCAACCACCCGAAGCTGGTGGTCTGCGACGAGCCCGTCTCCGCCCTCGACGTGTCGATCCAGGCGCAGATCGTCAACCTGCTGATGGACCTGCAGCAGGAATTCGGCATGTCGATGATCTTCATCTCGCACAACCTCAGCGTCGTGCGTCACATCAGCCACCGGATCATGGTGCTCTATCTCGGCCGGGTCGCCGAGCTCGCCAGCCGCGATCAGCTCTACCGTAACCCGCGGCACCCCTACACCCAGGCGCTGATCTCCGCGGTGCCGATCCCCGATCCGGATCTCGAGCGCCAGAAGCAGCGTATCGTGCTGACCGGCGACCTGCCCTCGCCCCTCAATCCGCCCAGCGGTTGCGCCTTTCGCACCCGCTGTCCGAAGGTGACGGAGATCTGTGCCCGGGTCAGGCCCGACCTGCTGCCCATCGAAAGCGGGCATCAGGTCGCCTGTCATCACTGGGACGAGTGAGCGGCACGAGCCTCGCCGCGGCGGGGCCCGTGGCGGTGGGTCCTACTTGCCCCCGGCGCCGCTCGAGCAGGACTGGCAGGAGCTCGGCATTCCATAGGTATAGCTGCCGAGATTCTGCGCGTCGGTCCCCGCCCCGCCATAGCAGGATTGGCAGGGTGTCACCGGGTCGGTCGGATCAGCCGAATAGCTGGTATATCCGGTGCTGGAGTTGTTCTGGCCCTGGCCCTCGTCTCTCATGCCGCCGTGATCCCCGCCATTGCCGGCTGCCGAAGCGATGGCATAGCCGAGGGGTTCGAGCGGATCGCTCTTCAGGGGAAGCAGGAGAAAGGCGCCCGCCAGCAACGCCGTCATGGCGGTCAGTCGGGCCGGTCCGGAAAAAACGCTAGGCATCTCGCATCCTCATGATCTGTTCGCGGCGAATGATCCCGCCGCATGGAAGATCTGGGTGGAGAGCCTCGAAAGGTCCTATCTGCGCCTTTGAAGACTTATGGTCTCTTGCCTCAATATCAGCTCTCGAGGCCCACGGCCTGCATGTAGACGTCGAGGAGCGCCTGCTGCTCCTGCCGGTCGGCGGTATCCATTCGGCGCAGGCGCACGATCTGGCGCATGACCTTGGTTTCGTAGCCGGCCGACTTCGCCTCGGCATAGACTTCGCGGATATCGCCGGTAAGCGCGGCGCGCTCCTCTTCCAGCCGCTCGATCCGCTCGATGAAGGATTTCAGGCGCTCTGCCTGAATGGTCTTCTTGCCGGCCATGCCGCGATTGCTCCTGCCAATGCCATGGAACCCGGGCGGATGATTCATCCACCGGAGGTCCCGGAACATATCGATCGTCTTCTGCCGGAGCAAGACCACTGCAACGGGCATGGGAATAATCCGCTGCAACCGCCGTTCTCAGGAGCAGGACCGGGGATTTCAATAAACGGAGAATACAATGCTCATCGACCTCCACGCCAAGGCCATGCTCATGGCCAGGGTCAGCGGCCTTGCCCTCGCCATTTCCCTTGCGCCGCTGGCGCTGACGCCGGCTGCGACCAGGGCCGCTGCCGACACGGTACACAACAGCGACGGCACCGCCACCCAGACCGGTGCGACCACCGCCGATGACAAGGCCGCGGAGACGCCGGGCGCGGATGACGCAGCAGGCCACGATGCGGCTGATGACAATGGCGTCGATAATGCGGCGGCTCACGGCGCCGGAGATGATAACGGCGTCGATCCAGCCCCTCACGACGTCGCCGACAAAGACAACGCCGATGATCCCGCGAACCATGACGCCGGCGACGAAAAGGGCGCGGACAACAACGCCAACGGCGCCACCGATCACAGCGGCCCGGGCTCCTCGGCCGGGCCGGACTCCCATGGCAGCGGCGAAAACGGCGGCGAAGGCAGCCATGGCGGAAGCCATGGCAGCAGCGGCAAGGACTGAGACCCCCTCAGCTCTGGAGCGCCGGCGAGAGCTCGCGGTCGGCCGCGGCGATCTCGCCGGCGACGCCACCGAAAGCGGGGCGCGCCAGCAGGCGGCCATACCAGGCTAAAAGCCCGGGATGGCCGTCGAGGCGCGGCCCCTTCAGCCGCTGGATGAAGAGGATCGACATGAACAAGGCGATGTCGGCATAGGAAGGGCGGCCGCAGAAGTAATCCCGCCGGCCGAGCTCTCCCTGCAGCTTGTCGTAGTGGCGCAAGAGCGCCAGCTCGGCTTCCGCCGCCGCTGCCTCCTGCGCCTGCCGGCGCTCGGGATCGGGGTTCGGCGGCTCGGAGCGATGCATGAAAGGCCGGATCAGCGGCAAGAGGATCTCATCGGCCGTGAGGTCGAACATCCGGCAGCGGGCGCGCTCCGGCGCGCTTTCGGGGAAGAGGGGCGGCTCCGGATAGGCATCCTCGAGATATTCGAAGATCAGGGTCGAATCGAAGAGCACGAGATCGCCATCGACGAGCACCGGGACCTGTTGCTTCGGATTCGCGGCGATCACCGCCGGGTGCTTGGGCTGGTAGCCCCGGACCTGGCTGAAGGGCACCATCTCCCGCTCGAAGGCGATCCCCTTCTCGCGCAATGCGATCTCGACCTTGCGCGAGAACAGGCTGAGCGGCCCCGAATAGAGCTTCATGTCCTATCCCTCATTCCTGTGAGACGACGGTGCGCCGAATTCCGGATGACAGCGGAATGATGCTAGCATGCCGCGCCGGGGGGACGAGGCTGGAAAAGCCTGCAGGGTCCAGTAACCGCAAGAGCGCGCGACCGTGATCCGCGGCAGTGGCACCAAGCTCTGAAGCCGGCGCGGCGCTTGAGCGTAACGACAGCAGGACCTGTAGCGATTCCGCCTTTGGCGGAAAACGCTATCGGGGAAACGGGATCGCCTCAGTGCTTATGGCCGGTCCCGGTCTTTTTCGCATGCTCCTTCAGGGCCGGGATGCCGTCGCCGCTCTGGTACTTGTCCTTCCAGGCGTCATAGGACATGCCGTAGACGATCTCGCGGGCGGCGGGGTCGCTGAGATCGATGCCGCGCTCCACCGCCTCGGCCCGATACCACTTGGAAAGGCAATTGCGGCAGAACCCGGCCAGGTTCATCAGGTCGATGTTCTGCACGTCGGTGCGCTCGCGCAGATGCGCGACCAGGCGCCGGAAGGCGGCGGCCTCGAGCTCAATACGGGTCTTGTCGTCCATGGCAGCCTCCTCCGCTGGGGATAAGGGGATAACTAGAGAGCCTCGAGCGTCCCTGCAATGAGCATGTCGACGACCGCGTGGAGCGCCTCCCGCGGCCCCGCCCCGCTGGCGATCGCCGCCCGATATGTGGCGAGCTGGCGATGGGCGCTGGTGCCGCGTGCCAGGATCGCGCGCGTCTCGGCCACCTCGTGCTTGCAGCCGAAGACCTCCTGGTCTTCCGCGGTCAGCTGGATCATTTCCTCCAGCAGCTCGGCATAGGGAACGATCGCCCCTTTGCCGAAATCCACCAGCCCTTCGTCGAAGCCATAGCGCTGCGCGCGCCAGCGATTCTCGTTCACCAGCATCGCTGCGTAGCGCCGCCAGCGCTGATTGCTGCGCTTGAGACGCCAGAGCATGCGCAGCAGGCAGCGATAGAGGGCGGCGATCGCGATCCCGTCATCCAGGCGCGTGCAGACATCGGGGATGCGCATCTCGAGTGTGGGAAAGCGCACGCTCGGTCGGATATCCCACCAGAGCTTGGTGCCATCCTCGATGAGGCCGGCGCGCACCATCACCGCGAGATGGCGCTGGAACTCGCCCCAGCTGTCGAACAGCTCCGGTAGGCCGGTGCGCGGCACCTCGTTGAAGACGGCGAGGCGATAGGATTTGAGGCCCGTATCCTCGCCGTCCCAGAAGGGGGAGGAGGTGCTGAGTGCCAGTAGATGCGGCAGGAAATAGGCGATCTGGCCCATGAGATCGATCCGAAGCTCCGGATCCTCGAGGCCGATATGCACATGCATGCCGCAGATGACGAGGCGGCGCACCGGCGCCTGAAAGTCGCGGGCCAGCGCGATATAGCGCTCCCGGTCGGTGGTTTTCTGGAGAAGCCACTGGCCGAAAGGATGGGTGGCGGCGGCGATCGGGGCGAGACCATGGTGACCGGCGATTTCGGCGACGACCCGGCGCAGCTCGGCGAGCTCGGCGCGGGCCTGGGGGAGGGTTTCGCACACTGCAGTGCCGACCTCAATCTGCGCTCTCAGGAATTCCGGCTTGACCCGCTCGGGCAGCCGCGCCTGGCATTCGTTCAGCATCTCCGCCGGCGGATCGCTGGCGAGATCGCGGCTCGCGCGATCGACCAGCAGATACTCTTCCTCGATGCCGAGGGTGAAGGTCGGCTCCTTCATTCCAGCATGTCCTTGAACAGGCGGGCCAGGCGATCTGCCCAGGCCTCCGCTCCATGATGGGTATCAATCAGGTCCTGGCGCAGCTCCAGAAGCACGTGAGGCAGCCCCTCCCGCTCGCCATGCATCGTCACGCCATAGCCGCGGCCGGCGCGCCCGTCATAGGGCTTGTTGTCACCGACGCAGATGGCCGGGTCGCGGCCGAGCGCCTCGAGGATCGGCTTCGCGAGGCGCCCGTCCCTGTTCCACAGCACGCCGATATGCCAGGGCCGCTCGAAGCCCCGCATGACCGGCGTGAAGCTGTGGAGGGAGATGAGGGGGGGCGGGCGACCGGCCTCTCGCATGCGGCCGATCTGCGCGGTGATCGCCTGGTGATAGGGCCAGAAGCAGGCCGCCGCGCGCGCCGCCCGCGCCCCGGCATCGAGGCCGCGATTCCCCGGTACCGGGACATCGTCGGATTCCTGGGCGATGGAGGTCGGGTCGTCGAGCTGGCGGTTGCAGTCGATGACGAGGCGCGAATAGCCGGAAAGCACCGCCGGCGCGTCGAGCCGGCGCGCCAGGCCGCGGGTCACCTCGGCGATCCCGATATCCCAGGCGATATGCCGCCGGCGCTGTCCGGCATCGAGGCCGAGATCGCCGAGGGCAGCCGGAATCGCCGGGGAGGCGTGATCGCAGATGAGCAGGCAGCGGCGCCCGCCGCCTTCGTTATGAAGCTCGAAGGGCGGCGGATCACCGGGACCGAGGAGTGTCGCAGCCATGATGGCTGCGACTAGAGCAAATCAGCTGCCCGCCCGCAATCGGTGCGGCGCTTTCCTCTGCTGCAATGAGGCGGTCAGGCCCCCAGCCTCGCCCGAACCTTGCGAATCGTGCGCTTCACGATGACGCCGGGCTCGACGCGCAGCCGCGGCAGATCGGGCAGCATACCGGCGACCTTGCTCGCCCGCTGTTTCACCTTCCGCGCCACCCGCCGGGTCTCCTTGCGCAGACGCTGGGCCGCGGTCGATGCCTTGCGCGTCGTGCGCCGAACCGCTTTTTTCGCCTTGCCGGCCTTGCGTGCGATCTTCGCCCTCGCTGACGCCGGCCGGCGGGCCGAAGCTGGCCGCGCTGCTGGCCGGCGCGTCGATTTCCTCTGCTTCTTCCTGGTCATGGCCATGGTCTCTCTCCCTCCCGTCGGAAGGCATGCGGATGAGCCGCGATGCTACCGAGGGATAAAACATGGACTCGCCAAGGGGTTCCCCGATCGTGGCCAAATGATCACGCTTGTCCTTGCATCCATTGCTGCCCGCCGCGCGTTTCACAGGCAGCCTTGACCTGTGGAGAGAAACAATGCGCAAGATCCTGACGGTCGCTGCGCTGATGGGTGGCATGTTCGTCGCCAGCGCGGCTTTGGCCGACAACAATATCAACTCGAACGTGACCGACACCCCCGGCACGACCAGCACCCAGGTCGGCACCAGCATGAACGAGCCGATGGTGGTTAGTGCCGACAACGGCAATGTGCGCGAGGCGCCGACGACGCAAGCGAAGATCCTGACGACGGTGCCGCATGGCCATCGCGTCACGGTGATCGGGACCGCCAATGGCGGCGGCTGGGCTCATGTCATGGTCGATGGCCTGGACGGCTACATGGACTTCGTTCAGCTCGACAAAGTCCCCTATGGCAGCGACGCGTACAACTACAACAGTGGCTCCTACAACAACGGCTACGCCACCTACTATTCCGTGCCCAATCAGGGCGTGCGCTACATGGCCGTAGCCTCGGATGGAGCCATCGTGCGCCAAGGGCCGATGGTGGAAAGCCAAGTCGTCGCCACCTTGCCGCGCGGATCGCAAGTGACGGTGATCGGCACGACGAATGGCTGGGCGCATGTTCGGGGCGATGGCTTCGACGGTTATACGGATTATGTCCAACTGGCCGGTGTCTCTTCGCCCCCGAACACAACCTACTACACGGTCTATCCGTCGACCTCGCCGACCTACTACCAGCCGGCGCCTGCCTACTATCAGACCACGCCGACCTATCGGTACCAGTCGACGCCGACCTACTACCAGACGACACCGACCTATCAGTACCAATCGACGCCGACCTACTACCAGACGACGCCGAGCTATCAGTACCAATCCTCGCCGACCTACTATCAGACCACGCCGAGCTATCAGTACCAGTCGACGACGACCTACTACAATCCGACGACCCGGATCGTGAATGGCTATGGTGGCACGGTCCACCAGGCCCCCGATTCCGACAGCTCCCTGGTCACCACCTTGCCGCCAG
>DATBBO010000586.1:0-5411 GCA_036270995.1 Dongiaceae bacterium
GCGCCAGGCGCCAGCGTCGTGTAGAGCAGCTCCAGTTCTCCCGAGAGCGATGGCGAGAGCAGGTAGTCGGTGACTCCCAGGCCGAAATTGAGCTTCCGACGGCGGCCGGCGCGGACGATGAACTCGAGTTCCTGGGCCGGCCCCTCCTCGCCCCGGTCGAAGAACCAGCTCATGTGAACGCCCAGTGCTGCAGCCACTTTCTGCAAATCGGCCACCGAAGGTGCCGAGCGGTTGCGCTCCACCTGGCTGACATAGCCCGTGGATTTGCCGATGGCCGCGGCGAGTTCGAGGATGGTGAGCCCCCGGCGCTTGCGGAGATCGCGAATCTCCCGGCCAAGCCAGTTCGAAGCCGCCCTGCCGCCGGATCCGACCGCCTCCTTGCCCCCGGCGCGGCCCGGGACCTTCGGTCTCTTCCCCGTCCTGCGCATGGCCCCTGCTCTGCCGCTCCTCCCGCCTCGGCCTCCGATTCGCACCCGCACCCGCCGGTCCTTCGCCGTGGAGGATCCGGATCCTGCTACGCGTACGCCTCGCCGCCGAAGATTAACTTACGGTAATCCGGCATGCCGCGGCCGGGATTTCGCGTCACGCCCGTGAAAATGATGCTACATTTCATCATCGCGCAAAGCGAGGGTTTCGTCATGGGGGGTATCGGCGGCGAGCGCGGGGGATCCGGCGTGAGGAAGGTTCTCACCGGAACGACCGCCCTGGTCGCGGCAGGCGCTCTGGCCGGCCGGGCCGAGGCGGGTCCCGCCCTTCAGTCGGATTCGGCGGCAGCCCGATCCCCTCCGTCTGGAATGTGGAGCTCGATTTCGGCACCGATATCGATTTTCGACGCGAATCGCCGTCCGCGACATCCCCATGACGGCGGAGAGAGCGAGGCTCGCCGGCCAAGGTGGTTCCAGCCCATTGACGTGGGTGGTCGGCCTTCGCCCGGCCATGACGATATCGGGGTGTCATGGATGGGCGCGGACAGCGATGGCTCAGCGGCGCGCATCCTCGAGGATCATCTCGGCCGCCTTCTCGGCGATCATGAGGGTCGGCGAGCTGGTATTGCCCGAGGTGATCCGGGGCATGACCGAAGCATCGGCGATGCGCAAGCCCCCGATGCCGCGCAGCCTGAGGCCCGGATCGACCACGGCTTGCGGGTCGTCGGCGGGTCCCATCCGCGCCGTGCCGACGGGATGGAAGATGGTGGTGCCGATCTGGCCGGCCGCGATCGCCAGCTCCTGATCGCTGGCAAGCTCGGCACCGGGCTTCCATTCCACCGGCGCGTAGGAAGCGAGCGCGCGGGCGGCTGCGATCCGGCGGGTCAGGCGGATCGCCGCCACGGCCACCCGCCGGTCCTCTTGCGTCGCAAGATAGTTGGGCCGGATCGCGGGCGGATCGGCGGGGTCGGGGCCGCGCAGATGGATCGAGCCGCGGCTGGTGGGCCTCAGATTGGCGACGCTGGCGGTGAAGGCGGCGAAGCGGTGGAGCGGCTCGCCGAAGCGGTCGAGGGAGAGCGGCTGGAAGTGATACTGGAGATCGGGGGTCGCCCGCTCTGGCGAAGAGCGGGTGAAGGCGCCGAGCTGGCTCGGCGCCATGGTGAGCGGCCCCCGGCGCCACAGCGCATATTCCACCCCGAACCAGCCCCGGCGCAGCAAAGAAAGGAAATCTGTGTTGATGGTCCTTACGCCGGAGACCCGGAAGATCGGGCGAAGCTGGAGATGATCCTGGAGATTCTCTCCGACCCCGGGCAGCTCATGGAAGGGCGCGATCCCCCAGGAGGACAGCAGCGCCCCCGCGCCGATGCCCGAGAGCTCGAGGATCTTGGGCGTGCCCACGGATCCTGCGGCGAGGATGATCTCGCCCCGCGCCTCGGCGCGCTGCAGCGCAGATCCTAGGCCCTTGGGGCCAACGCGGTAGACGACGCCGCGGGCCCGCCGGCCCTCGAAGGTGAGCCGCTCGACGAAGCCGGCGATCACGAGGCGGAGGTTCGGGCGCGATCGCACCGGCGTCAGGAAGGCGCGCGCGGCGCTGCGGCGCATCCCCCGCATCTGGTTCACCTGGAAATAGGAGACGCCCTCATTGTCGCCGCGGTTGAAATCCGCTGTCCGCGGAATGCCGACCTCGACGCAGGCCTCCTGGATGCGATCGAGGATGTCCCAGCGGATGCGGGGCTCTTCGACGCGCCATTCCCCGCCCGCGCCATGGAAGTCGTTGGCGCCGCCGAAATGGTCCTCCTGGCGCTTGAACAGCGGCAGCACATCGTCCCAGCCCCAGCCGGTGAGGCCGAGCTGGCGCCAGCCGTCGTAATCCGCCGCCTGGCCACGCATGTAGATCATGCCGTTGATGGCGGTCGAGCCGCCGAGAACCTTGCCACGCGGGTAGTTGAGCTGGCGGTCGCCGAGCCCAGCCTCACGCTCCGTGGTCATCATCCAGTCGGCCCGCGGATTGCCGAGGGCATAGAGATAGCCGGCCGGAATATGGAGCCACATCCATTTGTCCTCGCCGCCCGCCTCGATCAGCAGCACGCGGCAGCGCGGATCGCGGCTGAGCCGATTGGCGAGCACGCAGCCCGCCGCACCGGCGCCGACGATGATGTAGTCGAACTCTCCGATGGTGGGGGGCAAAGCGGCGGTCGTCACGCTTTCAGTCATGGCGCTCTCAACTATCCCGGCCGCACCTCGCTTCGCAAGCACTTGACCGGGACGGCGCCAGGCATTGAGCTAGCGCCGCGACATCTGGACGGGTGATTTCAGGGGGCCGGAACATCGAAGGGGGACAGGTTCGGCATGACCGTCGAGCTGACGAAGCGCAGCGATATCGATCTCGAGGCCTTTCGCCGCGTCGGCTGGAACGGCGAGGGAGTGCGGATCAGCGCGCCAGCGCTGACGCGGATTGCCCAATGCCGCGAGAGCTTCCTTCAGCTCATCGACAAGGATCCCGATCTCGTCATCTATGGCGTCACCACGGCCATGGGCGAGCGGGCGAGCCACCGGCTGAGCCCGGAGGAGCGCCTGCGCCACGCCCGGCTCAAGCCCTATGCGGCGGCCACATCCTTCGGCGAACCGCTGCCCGAGCGCATCGTGCGGGGAATCGTGCTGGCGCGGCTGGCGAATTTCATCGAGGGCCATGCGGCCACCACCCCGCGCATCGCCCTTGCCGTGGCCGCCATGCTCGATGGCGGGCCGATGCCGGTGGTGCCGGCCTCGGGCCAGGGCGGGGCCGGCGAGATCCTGGCCCTCTACCCGCTCTTCGCCGAGCTCGCCAGCCGCTTCGATCTCGAGGTGAAGGAGCGGGGCTCGCTCATCAACGGCTCGCCGGCTGCGGCCGCTCTCATCGCCGATGCGGCGCTGGCGGCGCGCCGGCGCATCCAGCTTGCCCAACGGGTCTTCGCGCTTTCCGTCGAGGCCTTCCGCGCACCGCTGGAGCATTACGACGCCGCGCTGGAGGCGCTCTGGGGCGACGAGCACGAGGCCGCGGCGCTTCAAGGCCTGCGCAGCCATCTCGCCGGGGCCGGCGGCGGGCGGCGCAACTACCAGGCCCCGGTCAGCTATCGCATCCTGCCCCGGGTGCTCGGCCATGCCCATCGGGCACTCGCGGGCGCCGAGCGGGCGGCCACGATCTCGCTCAGCGCCGCCTCGGACAATCCGGTCTACGTCCCGCCGGATGCCGACCATCCCTATGGCCGCTGCCTCAGCACCGGGGGCTATCACAACGCCATGGCCGCCCCGGCGCTGGACGAGCTCGCCGCCATCTGGGCCGATCTCTCTCTGCTGGCGGACCGGCACAGCTCCAAGCTCCTCATCGGCCGGGTCTCCCATCTCCCCGACCTGCTGCTGGTCGGGCGCGCGGCGAGCGATGCCGATGGCCATGGCAATGTCGGCTATATCCCCATGGCGGTGACCGGCTATCTCGAGGAGGCCAAATCCGCGGCCCAGCGCACCTTCATTCCCGGCAGCGAATCCGCCGGCGCGGGCCAGGACGATGTGGCCTCGCCAGTCTTTCTCGCCAGCGCCAAGGAGGCCCGTGCCGGTCGCGCCTTCGACGCGGCGCTGGCCGGGCTCGCGGCCATCGCCTCCCAGGCGCTCCATGTGACGGATCGGGTGGCGCCACCCCCGCTCCGGTCCTTCCTCGAAGAGCTGCGCTCCCATCTGCCGCCGGTGGATGAGGACCGCCTGCTGGGGCCGGAGCTGCAGCGCCTGGCGGAGTCCTTCACCGCCCAGATCTTCGCGCCCCAGATCTTCGCGCCCGAGAAGCCATGACCAGCCGCCAATCGCTCCGCGCCTTCCTCGACCGGCTGGAAGCCGCGGGGCAGCTGCTGCGCATCGGCGAGCCCGTCGATCGGCGCTTCGAGATTTCCGCCGTGCTGAACGAGCTGTGGGATGGGCCGGCGGTCCTGTTCGAGAAGGTGACCGGCAGCGGGCTGCCGGTGGTCGGCAATATCCTCAATTCCATCGCCCGTTTCGCCGATGGCCTCGGCACGACGCCGGCAGAGCTGCAGGCGCGCATCGTCGCCGCCATCGGGCGCCCTCTGCCCTCCCGCGAGGTGGAGCGCGGCCCCTGCCAGGAGATTGTCGTCGAGAGCCCCGACCTCGCGGAGCTGCCCATCCCGCATTTCTTCGGGGGCGAGACCGGGTCTTATATCACCGCCGGTGCCATCATCGCCGCGGATGGCGCGACGGGTGCGCGCAACCTCTCCTTCGCCCGGCTGAAGCCGCTTGGCGGCAATCGCGCCTTCATCGGCATCGCGCCCAACCACCATCTGGCGCAGCTCGCCCGGGCCGCGAAGGCAAGAGGCGAGAAGCTTCCCATCGCGGTCACCCTGGGCAATCACCCGGCGGTGCTGACGGCCGCCGCCCTCTATCTCGGCCTCGGCGATGACGAGCTGGAGGTGGCGGGCGCGCTTCTGGGCGAGCCCGTCGAGGTCGTGCGCTGCCGGACGAGCGCGCTCATGGTCCCCGCGCATTGCGAGATGGTGCTGGAAGGAACGCTCGATGCCGGCGAGCTGATCGAGGAGGGGCCGGTTTCCGAATTCCATGGGCTCTATGAGAATTACGGCAAGGGCCAGATCGTCACCTTCCAATGCCTGACCCGGCGGCAGGATGCGATCTACCAGGCGATCCAGCCCGGCTATCATCCGGAGCATGTGCTGATCGGCGGCGTGGCCATCGCCGCCGGCCTTGCCCGCCATGTCCGAAGCACTGTCCCCTCCCTGCAAAAGGTCGCGGTCGGCATGGGCGGCGCCGGACGGCTCCATGCCGTGGTGAGCCTCAAGGATCCGCGGCCGGGCGATGCCCGCAAGGCGATCTTCGCGGTCTGGGGCGCGGTCAATCTCATCAAGCAGATCACCGTGGTGGATGACGATATCGACCCCGACGATCCCCGGCGGGTCGAATGGGCCGTCGCGACCCGGATGAAGGCCGATC
>DATBBO010000587.1:0-3262 GCA_036270995.1 Dongiaceae bacterium
TGTGCAAGGATTTTTGAGGGAGCTGGCGATCAGCTCGTCAGGTCGGGTTGGATGTCCATTGCGGTCCCGAGGGAACAAACGTGACTGCTCGGCCAGAGCAAGATCGGGTCAGCTTGAGCTGACCCGTGAATCTTGCTCTGATTTATGGGCTTAGAGCCTGATTCACGTCTCAAGCCGAACGGGCTTGAGACGATCAGGCTCTAGGGGCGCCAGCGCCGCCCGGCTGAGGTCGGTCAGGCCGTAGAGGCCGCGCTCCACGCGCACGAACCAGCCATAGACATTCGGCAGCAGGATCTTCGGCGCATCCGGCGCGGCCGCCTTCATGTCCCGCGGGCGGCGCGGGCCGGCCGAGAGGGCGGCCGCGCAGGCCAGCGCCTGCTGGCGATAGGCCGTCATGACGGGCGAGCGCGTAGCGCCGCCAAGGGTGGGATCGCCTTGCCGGCGCCGATGCTCCTCGACGAGCTTCGATCGCCGGCGGGCGTTGCCGCGCGGGCGCCAGGGGCCGGGCTCGACCAGCAGCTCGACCCGGCCGGCAGCGGAGACCCCCAGCAGCCCGAATCCCAGAAGCCGGCAGAGCCTTCGCACGCGCGGGTCATGCTCCCGGCCGCGGCCGCGCTTCGAGGATTGGACCGCGAGCCAGATCTCGTCGGAAGCAACGGTGCGATCGACCCCTTGCAGCACGAGGTCCAGGTTGAAGCTGAGCTTCAGCTCGCCGATGACGACGACCGGCGGGCTGTCGCCGCTCAGCGCGACGAGATCGCAGCCGCAGATCTCGCCCTTCACCTCGAATCCGAGGCGCTGCAGGAACCTCTTGACCGGCAGATAGAGCGACGTCTCCAAAGCAGAAGCTTTCTTCCTTTCCTCTGTCATCCCGGCGAAATCCCCGGACCACGTCCGGGGAGGGATCCAGGGATGCAAGAGCACGCCGGATGCCCTTGACCCCGGCTTTCGCCGGGGTGACGGCCTAGGAGAATGCGGCGGCCACGAAACCGCCGACGGCGGAAGCGTACTTCACAGAGCCCGAGTCGCCGTAGCGGCCATGGCCGCCAGGCCGCGGCTCTGCCATCCCCGTCGCTCGGCATCGCGGGAATGTCGCAAACAGGCTTCAACGGCACCGCCGCCCCATCCTATTGTCGGGCGGCATTACCGTCGGGAGGCGCGACAATGGCCGGATTTCCGGAAAAGGCGAAGGTCGTCATCATCGGGCTCGGCGGGATCGTGGGCTCATCGATCGCCCATCACCTGATCGCCCGCGGATGGGACGACATCGTCGGCATCGACAAGTCCGGCATTCCGACCGATATCGGCTCGACGGCCCATGCCTCCGACTTCTGCTACACGACCAGCCATGATTTCCTCTCCTGCTGGACGACGCTCTACGCCATCGATTTCTACGAGAAGCTGGGCCACTACGCCCGCATCGGCGGCCTCGAGGTCGCCCGGGTCGGCGACGATGCCCGCATGGGCGAGATCAAGCGCAAGGTTTCCTCCGCCAAGGCCTTCGGCACGCGGGCGCGGCTGATCGGCCCGGCCGAGATCAAGCAGAGATTCCCTCTCATCGAGGAGGATCTGGTGCAGGGCGGCCTGTGGGATCCCGATGCCGGGCTCGTCATCCCGCGTTCGCAGACGGTCGCCGGCAAGCTTGTCGACGAGGCGACGGCTGCGGGCAAGCTCCAGGCCTTCGCCAACACGCCGGCGCAGTCGCTCCTCATCGAGAACGGGCGCATCAAGGGGGTCGTCACGCCTCGCGGCACGATCCGCGCCGACCATGTCGTGGTCTCGGCCGGCCTCTGGGGCCGCCTGATCGCCGAGATGGCGGGCGAGGACCTGCCCGTCATGCCGGTCGACCATCCCCTCACCTTCTTCGGGCCCTATACCGCGTTCGCCGGGACGGGCAAGGATATCGGCTGGCCGCTGCTGCGCGACCAGGGCAACTCGGCCTATATGCGCGACACCGGAGATCCCACCACCGTCGAGGGCGGCCAGATCGAATGGGGCTATTACGAGGAGACCCATCCCCGCCTCTGCCATCCCCGCGACATTCTCGAGAAGGACCAGGCGCGGCTGTCGCCCTCGCAGCGCGATCTCGAGATGGAGCAGATCATGGCCCCGCTCGAGCGGGCGATCGAGCTGACGCCGATCCTCGGCGAGCTCGGCTATGACGAGCGGCGCTCCTTCAACGGGCTGCTGCAGGTGACGGCGGATGGCGGCCCCTCGATCGGCGAGAGCCAGAAGGTCCGCGGGCTCTGGTATGCCGTCGCTGTCTGGGTGAAGGACGCCCCCGGCATCGGCAAGCTCGTCGCCGACTGGATGACGGATGGGCGCACGCCGATCGACCATGCCCGTATCGACTATGCGCGCTTCTATCCGCATCAGATGCAGGAGAAGTTCATCGAAGGCCGCTGCGGGGAGGCAGCCCAGAAGGTCTACAACCCCGCCGTCCACCCGCGCGAGCCCTATGCCACCGGCCGGGATATCCGCCGCTCGCCCTTCTGGGAGCGCGAGAAGGCGCTCGGCGGCTATTTCATGGAGCTCGGCGGCTGGGAGCGCGCCCATGGCTACGCCGCCAACGAGCATCTCCTCCAGAAATACGCCAACCAGGTGCCGGTGCGCGAGAACGAATGGGACAACCGCCATTTCTGGCGCGTCTCCAATGCCGAGCAGCTCGCCATGAGCGAGGATTGCGGCATCATCAACCTCTCGCATTTCGCGATCCTGGACGTCGAAGGCCCGGATCATGTCCAGCTGATGGAATGGCTGTGCGCGGCGAAGATCGGCGGCCCGGAGATGATCGGCAAGGGCATCTACACCCATTTCCTCGATGACGAGGGTATGGTGCGCGCCGACCTCACCGTGATCCGCATGGCCGACCGCTGCCGCGTCATCGACGGCGCCGATGCCGGCCCGCGCGATTTTCAGTACATGCGCCGGACCGCCCAGGACAAGGGCTACGATGCCAGCGTCACCGATGTGACCGAGAAATACGTCACCATCGGCATCTGGGGGCCGAACGCGCGGACGACCCTGCAGAAGGTCGTGGCCGAGCCCGAGGGCCTGTCGCCGGCGCGCTTTCCCTTTGCCACCATCAAGCCGATCCGGATCGCCGGGAAGGAGGTGATGGCCTTCCGCATCTCCTATGTCGGCGAGCAGGGCTGGGAGTTGCATATGCGCTACGAGGACGGGCTCGCCGTCTGGGACGCGCTGCGCGCCACGGGCGTGATGGCAGTCGGCGTCGAGACCTACGCCAATAGCCGGCGCATGG
>DATBBO010000588.1:0-5665 GCA_036270995.1 Dongiaceae bacterium
ACCGTCACCTATGACGACCAGAAGACGAGGCTGGAGGCATTGACCTCGGCGACGACGCAAGCCGGTTACCCCTCCAAAGTCGCCCCGTGATCGATCACTCGGTCATTACCTGCCCGAGCTACGGACACCAGGCGACAGAGCGAATGCCGATGGATGCCTGCCAGTTCTTCTATGACTGCCGGGGTTGCGGCGCGCTGCTGCAGCCGAAGCCCGGCGACTGCTGCGTCTTCTGCTCCTACGGCTCCGTCCCCTGCCCACCCATCCAGCTGGAAAGCGCCTGCTGCCGTTAGGAACGCTGCCCCGGCTCTGCAGGCACCAGGGATTCGTCGCGCCCGCTGCGGTTCTTCAGGCGGTCGGCCGGCTCTCGAAACCCGCCGGCGGTTCCTCGGCCGTCGCCTCGCTGGAGATGCTGTCGACCCGGGCCAGAGGCGGGCCGCTGCGGCAGGCGGCGATCATCGCCTCGATGATCCCGGCCTCGCCGGCAAAGAAGGCTTCCACGCTCCCGTCGCGCCGGTTGCGCACCCAGCCCCTAAGGCCGCGGCGCCTCGCCTCCTCCACCGTCCAGGCGCGATACCAGACTCCCTGAACCTTGCCGCGGATGCGCACGAGCCGGCCGGTCATGCCCGCCGTCACTCGAACTCGAGGATCGCCTGATCCACTGCCAGGCTGTCGCCGGGCTGGGCATGGAGCTTGCTCACCTTGCCGTCCCGCTCGGCGCGCAGCAGGTTCTCCATCTTCATCGCTTCCACGGTCGCGAGCTCCTGCCCCGCCTTCACCTCCTCGCCCGGCGCCACCGCGAGCGAGACCAGCAGGCCCGGCATGGGCGACAGCAGGAAGCGCGACATGTCGGGCGGTTGCTTCACCGGCATCAGCCGGGCGAGCTCGGCTGCCGTGGGGCTCAGGACCTTGACGGTCTCCGTGACCCCGCCCCGGCTGAGGCGATAGCCGATGCCAGCGCGGTCGACCTGGACCGTCACCTCGCGCCCATCGGCGCGTCCCTGATAGAGCGTATCGCCGGGCCGCCAATCGCCGGTGAGCTCGATGCTGCTCCCGGCGCCGATCACCGCATGGCCGCCGGCGGTCTCAGCCACGGTCATGGGCAGATGGGTCTCGCCCATGACCACGACATAGTCTGCCCCGCCCTTGGGCTTGGGCGGGCTGAGGCGCCCGCTCACATGCGCGTCGCGCAGCACCGTCCGGTGATGAACCACCACCGCGATGGCGGCCAGAAGGCGCCGGTCGTTGTCATCGGCCTCGGCTCCGTGGAACCCCTCGGGAAACTCCTCGGCGATGAAGCCGGTGGTGAGCCGCCCGGAAATGAACCGGGGATGGCGCATCAGCGCAGAAAGGAAGGGAATGTTGTGGGCGACGCCCCGGATCTGGAAGGCATCGAGGGCGGCGGACACGCTCGTCGTCGCCTGATGGCGGTCCTCGCCATAGGCGATCAGCTTGGCGATCATCGGGTCGTAATAGATGCTGATCTCCGCACCCTCATAGACGCCGCTATCGACCCGGACCCCGGGGCCAGCCAGCGGCTCGCGGTAGCGGGTGAGGCGCCCGGTGGAGGGCAGGAAGCTGCGGAAGGGATCCTCGGCATAGATCCGGGCCTCGATGGCCCAGCCCGCGAGGGTCACTTCCTTCTGCTTCAGCGCCAGCTTCTCGCCGGCGGCGATCCGGATCATCTGCTCCACCAGATCGATGTCGGTCACCAGCTCCGTGACCGGATGCTCGACCTGGAGGCGGGTGTTCATCTCGAGGAAATAGAAGTTGCGCTTGGCATCGACGATGAACTCGACCGTTCCGGCGGAGCGGTAGCCGACGGCCTTGGCGAGAGCTACCGCCTGCTCTCCCATGGCGGCGCGGGTCCGGGCGTCGAGGAAGGGGCTCGGCGCCTCCTCGATCACCTTCTGATGGCGGCGCTGGATCGAGCATTCGCGCTCGCCCAGATAGAGGCAGGTGCCGTGGGCGTCGGCCAGCACCTGGATCTCGATATGGCGCGGCTCTTCGATGAACTTCTCGATGAAGACACGGTCATCGGCGAAGCTGGCCTTGGCCTCATGGGTCGCGGAGCGGAAGCCCTCGCGCGTCTCGGTATCGCTGGTGGCAAGTCGCATACCCTTGCCGCCGCCCCCGGCCGAGGCCTTGATCATCACGGGATAGCCAATGCCGCGGGCGATCTTCACGGCCTCCTCGGCATCCTTGATGACGCCGAGATGGCCGGGCACGGTGGAGACGCCGGCCTTCTGGGCCAGCTTCTTGGATTCGATCTTGTCGCCCATGGCGGCGATGGCGCTGGCCGGCGGGCCGATGAAGACGATGCCGGACTTTTCGAGCGCTCCGGCAAACTCCCGGTTCTCCGAGAGGAAGCCATAGCCGGGATGCACGGCCTCCGCACCGCTCTTGGCGATCGCGTCCATGATCGCCTGGATGGAGAGATAGCTCTCTGCCGAGGGCGCCGGGCCGATAAGATAGGCCTCGTCCGCCATGCGCACATGGGCCGCGTCCGCATCGGCCTCGGAATGGACCGCGATGGTCCGGATCCTCATGGCGCGGGCGGTGCGCATGATGCGGCAGGCGATCTCGCCCCGATTGGCGATCAGGATCTTGGCGAAGGGCGGCTTGCCCGCCGGCAGGACCGGCAGGCCGTCGCCCTCGTCATGCGTGGGCCGCGGGCTCATAGGGGGATGTTGTCGTGCTTCTTCCAGGGATTCTCGATCTTCTTGCCGCGCAGCATGGCGAGGCTGCGGCAGATCCGCTTGCGGGTCGAATGGGGCATGATCACATCGTCGATGAAGCCCCGGGCGCCGGCAACGAAGGGCGTGGCGAATTTGGCGCGGTATTCCTCGGTGCGCTGCGCGATCGCGGCTGCGTCGCCGATATCGGCGCGGAAGATGATCTCGACGGCCCCCTTTGGCCCCATCACGGCGATCTCCGCCGTCGGCCAGGCATAGTTCACGTCGCCGCGCAGATGCTTGGAGCTCATGACGTCATAGGCCCCGCCATAGGCCTTGCGGGTGATCACAGTCACCTTGGGCACCGTCGCCTCGCCATAGGCATAAAGCAGCTTCGCCCCGTGCTTGATGATGGCGCCATGTTCCTGCGCGGTTCCGGGGAGGAAACCCGGGACGTCGACGAAGGTGACGATGGGGATGTTGAAGCAGTCGCAGAAGCGCACGAAGCGCGCCGCCTTGCGCGAGGAATCGATATCGAGGCAGCCAGCCAGCACCATGGGCTGGTTGGCGACGATGCCGACGGTCGATCCTTCGAGGCGGCCGAAACCGACGACGATGTTGCGGGCGAAGTCGGAGGCGAGCTCGAAGAAATCCCCCTCGTCCACCACCTTCTCGATCAGCTCCCTCATGTCGTAGGGCTTGTTCGGATTGGCGGGCACGAGGGTATCGAGGGAGAGCTCCAGCCGCTCGGCCGGATCGGCCGTCGGGCGCGCGGGCGGCCCCTCGCGGTTGGAGGCCGGGAGAAAATCGACGAAGCGGCGAAGCTGGAGCAGCGCCTCGACATCGTTCTCGAAGGCGAGGTCGGCGACGCCAGATTTCTGGCTATGGGTGAGCGCACCGCCGAGCTGCTCATGGGTGACGTTCTCATGGGTGACCGTGCGCACCACATCGGGCCCGGTCACGAACATGTAGGAGCTGTCCTTCACCATGAAGATGAAGTCGGTCATGGCCGGCGAATAGACCGCACCGCCCGCGCAAGGGCCCATGACGAGCGAGATCTGCGGGACCACGCCCGAGGCCAGGATGTTGCGCTGGAACACTTCGGCATAGCCGGCGAGGGAGGCCACACCCTCCTGGATGCGCGCCCCGCCGGAATCGTTGAGGCCGATGACAGGCGCGCCGACCTTCATGGCCTGGTCCATCACCTTGCAGATCTTCTCCGCATGGGCCTCGCTCAGGGACCCGCCAAAGACGGTGAAATCCTGGCTGAAGACGAAGACCAGCCGGCCATTGACGGTGCCGTGGCCCGTCACCACTCCATCGCCCGGGATCTTCTGCTCGTCCATGCCGAAATCCGAGCTGCGATGCTCGACGAACATGTCCCACTCCTCGAAGGAGCTGGCGTCGAGGAACAGCTCGATGCGTTCGCGGGCGGTCAGCCGCCCCTTGGCATGCTGGGCTTCGATGCGCTTCTTGCCGCCGCCGGCGCGCGCCGCCGCCCGCTTGTCCTCGAGTTGCTGGAGAATCTCGCGCATGGACCCCTCAAAGCTGTGAGCGACATAGCAAAAACGGCGCTCGGGCGCCAGCCGGGCCTGGAGCTAGCGGGCGAGGCTCAGGAACCGGTGCGTGTCCTGGATCTCCTGCCTGAGGGCGCGCCGCTGCGCCGTAGCTTCCGCATCCTCGCCCCATTGCTCGATCTGCCAGCTCTCGTCGAGCTGTGAGATCTCGAAAGCCTGGTCGGGGCTTACCAGACCTTCGGCCAGGGCCAGGCCGATCACAAGGGAGCCCGTCGCACGGGTGGCGGCCGCCAGCCCCGTCAGGATGAAGGGCGGCTGTGCCCCCAGATGGCGGCCAAGCGTGGCAAGAGCGGCCGGCGGTTGCGGGCGCGGTATGATGCCTTGATGCACGCTGAGGAGCACCTCGTGGCGCCGGGCCAGATCGTCCAGCAGCGGCTGCCAGTGGCGCCTCTGGCGCTCCACCAGGCTTTCCGGCGCCTCGGCGCGATAGCAGGTGAGATCGGTGCCGGCATAGCCCATGAGCTCGTCGATCGCGGGCTTCGGGTCGGGCGCCACCCGGTCGATGGCCGTATTGGCAAGCTGGGTCAGGGGCATGGCGGCGGGTTTCAGCCGCTCGCCCTGGCTGCGCCACTCCTCGGCGATGGCCTCGGCGAAGGCCAGGCTCGGTAGCAGAAGCCCCGCCTTCGCCGGGGTCAGCAGTGGCCGGCCATCGAGCGCGAGACGGAATCCTCCCTCGACGGGCTGGACAGCGACCTCCTTGTAGAATCGTCGAGGTGCCGTGGTCAGGGGAGTATTCCCTTCAGCGTATCGAAGACGCTTCCCGCACCACGGCCGACGCCCTCCAGCACGCCTTTGCCCGGCGCCGCGGCGGCCGCACCGCAATGCGCCGGGTCGTCGCTGCCGCCGATCCCCACCATGCCGCCCAGCGAGTTCAAGGCCGTCAGCGGCGCCGTGATGACTGTGCCCACCGCCCCTCTGGCGATGGCCGCGGCGTCGGGGCTCACGCGCGGATTTTCCAGGCTGCCCGCGACCTGCATCGGAACGGCGAAATTGGCGAGATTGGCCGAGGTGGCATAGGGCACCAGATGGATGTCCAGCGTCTCGCTCGCCAGGTTGATCGTTCCCTTGCCCAGGATGATCGCGCCCTTGGTCTCCATTGCGAGCTGGCGAGAGGTCGCGAGGCCGCGGCTGATGTCGAAGCGCGCCGCGATGCATTTCACGTTGGAGCTGCTGCCGCTATTGCCGAAGGATACAAGGGTGAAGAGATCCGCAAGAAATATCTTGGCATAGGCATTGTCGATATTGCCGGCGCCCATATCGTAGTCGAATTTGCCGCTGAGGCCCGCCATGAGGGCGCGCAGCGAATTGCCGCTACCGGCCGCCGTGATCTTCAGCCGGGCGTGACCGCTGGTCAGGACTTGTTCCCCTGTCAGCATCTGCATGAGGCTGCCGGCCTCGACATTGTTGTCCGTCATG
>DATBBO010000589.1:0-2975 GCA_036270995.1 Dongiaceae bacterium
GTCTCCATGCCCGGGCCCTTCGGCGTCGAGGGCATAACCTCCGTGGGCCCGACCGCCCTTCCCGGCTGGCAGGATTTTCCGCTGGCCGCCGAGCTTCAGCGCGCCACGGGCCTGCCGGCCATTGTCGAGAACGACGCCACGGCCGCGGCCATCGGCGAGCGGCTGCATGGCGTCGCCCGCCGGCTCGGCAATTTCGTCTATCTCTTCATCGGCACCGGGCTGGGCGCAGGCCTTCTCCTGGGGGGCCATCTCTACCGGGGCAATGCGCGCAATGCCGGGGAGATCGGCCATATGATCGTCGAGCCCGGGGGCTTGCCTTGCGTCTGCGGCAATCGCGGCTGCCTGGAGCGCTATCTGTCGCTGCGCGCCGTCTTCGAATGGCTGGAGCTTGCCGATCCCGATCACGCGACCCCGGAGCTGCTGACGGAGTTTCTCGCACGAGGCGACGAGCGCCTCGAGCGCTGGATCGAGTTCGTCCTGCCGCCCATGCGCCGGGCCATCAACATCCTCGAATCCCTGCTCGACCCCGACGCCATCGTGCTGGGCGGCTTCATGCCGCTGCCTTTGCTCCAGCGTCTCTTCGACCGGCTGGAGCCCCTGCCGCTTTCCGTCGGCGCGCGCAAGGGCCGCGCCTCGCCCCGTGTGCTGCTGGGCGCGACGGGCCGGGAGAGCTCTGTGCTGGGTGCCGCAGCACTGCCGATCTTCGACGAGATCAATCCGCAATACGATGTGCTGTTGAAACCGCACCGCGCGGCGTGACATAGAGTTGCGGTACTCTGGCAGCCAAGGAATTTTCAATCATGAAGTTTGCTATCGCTCTGGTCTCCTGCCTGTTTCTCATGGCGGGGGCCGCCTCTGCGGCCGAGCCCGCCAATATCACGGCCAATGTCATCCACGACCAGACCCAGGGCGTGCTGCGGGTGAACGGCGTGCCCGTCCAGCGCTTCTCCGGCACGCCCGCGGCGGATAGCGGCCCGCTGACAGATGCGGTGGGCATCGGCCAGTGGCTGGTCGAAGGCGACAATGTGATCGAGGTCGAGGCAACGGGCCCGGCGGGCAAGGAGACGCAGCTCGTCATCGTCGCGAGCCCGGACCAGCCGAATCTCTATGAGGGCAAGATCCAGGGCAGCGGCAAGGCCAGCTACAAGCCGACGCTGAAGGATGTCCCGCAATGGGGCTGGTTCTCCGCCGAGGCCTGGACCGGCGATGACAAGAACCTCCTTGCCGCCGTCGCGGCGCTCCACGCCGCTTACGCCAAGGGTGATGCGAAGACCATCGTGGCGCTCTACCGGCCCTTCGGCGAGGATCTGAAGCCCTATGCCGGCGACATCATGGCCGGCGCCGAGGAAGGGCTGGCCGAGGGCCTGAAGACCGCCAAGGTGGCGCCGCTGCCGGGCGGGCTGAAGGTGGCGCGCTTCTACGGGAACCGCCTCTTCGTCGTCACGGGACCGGACGGCGCCGCCCCCATCCAGGTCACCAACGGGGATCAGACCCTGGAGGCTGGTCATTTCTGGATTCGCAAGGACGAGAAGTGGCAGATCATCCGGCCGCAGTGAGGGTCGTCAAGCTCCGCATTCGCCAAGCCTCAGCCGCTACTGCGCCGGCTGGAAGACCAGAAACTCGCGTCCGGGATAGGTTGCCTCGGGCCAGAGCTCGATGAACTGGATCCATTCTCCTGCCGTGACAGGGTCCTCGCCTGTCACCGGGTCGTCCATACGCTTGGTCTCGATATCGAGGATGGTGGCGTTCTTCAGCCAGACCCAGCCCTCGGGGCCGCGGGTCGCTCCGCCATGGAGCTGCTGGTTCTCCGCCGTCTTGTATTCCTCATGACCGGCGAGCCAGCCTTCCGCCTTAAGCTGGCGCCGCATCGCCGCGTTCGCCGCCTCGAGCGCCGCGCGGGTGAGCTTTTGCGGCGCTGTGCCGATGGAAAGCGGCTCGATGCGCGAAGGGTCCTTGGTCAGGGTCGAGATGAAGTAGTAGCGGCATTGGCGAAAGACGGTATCGGTGCCGGCGACATGGAAATCGAAGACGCCGCCGCCGGCAAAAGGCACATTGGCCTTTCCGCCGCCTTCGAGCTTCACGCTCGACTGCGCCAACATATCCGCCACCGCCATGCCGGGTGCTGCCACCAGGGTGCCCTGGGAGGGGCCGAGATCCGCCGCCTCGGCCGGCGCTGCGCCGGCCGAAAAGAACCCGTCCCGGATCATCGCCGGCAATGCGACCGCCAGCCCGGCGAGCATCAGGATCCAGAGGGCCCAGATGATGGCGTTCTGGCGTGCGGCAGCGGATCTCACCAAAGCCAGGTCGCTGTTCCCCGCCCGGAGCTGGAAGCCAATCACGAGCTTCACCATCACCGGCACGAAGGCGAGCGCGAGCGCCAGTACCAGCCCAAGGAAGAGGATCTGCAGGGGTAGCTGGATGTCCGTCAGCACCGGCTGGAAGCCTTCGGCCGCCAGCAGGTTCCCCGCGATGCCCAGCAGGACGGGATAACGTAAAGAATCTTTCGCAGATTTTGGGCGGTGGCTCCCGATCTGGCTAAGTTGGTCGTTGCGAGACGGTCCAACCCAGAGGAGCAAGGAGCCACCATGGAAGAGGATAGCAAAGGGACGGGATTAGGTAACGTCATTCGGATCGACGACGATCGGATCCGGGATCATCTCGGCAAGATCGTGCGCGGCAGCGTCGAAGAGACATTGAATGCGCTGTTGGAAGCGGAGGCGGATCGGCTGTGCAATGCACGGCGTTATGAGCGGAGTGAGGGGCGGCGGGACCTGCGGTCCGGGAGCTACGAGCGCAAGCTGCAGACCCGGGCTGGCGAGGTTCGCCTCAAGGTGCCGAAGCTGCGCCGCCAGGCTTTCGAGACGGCGATCATCGAGCGCTACCGGCGGCGGGAGAGCTCTGTGGAGGAGGCCTTGATCGAGATGTATCTGGCCGGGGTCTCGGTGCGGCGGGTGGAGGACATCACCGAGGCGCTG
>DATBBO010000590.1:0-2206 GCA_036270995.1 Dongiaceae bacterium
CGCGCAGTCCGGCGCCCAGATCGCGGAAGAGCTCTATGAAGGCGGCCGGACCGTCTATCTCGCTGTGGGTCGTGCCGGCCGGGTCCCGCGGCGCTATCGCGGCCGTGATGCGAACTGGTGGCTGGCGAAGATCGGCCGCTACGATCGAACGGTCGACGAGCTACCCTCACCCAAGGCGAAGTTCGAGGGCAAGGCGCTCATCTCCGGGACCAAGGGCGGGCATACCCTGAATCTGCATCTATTCGCGCGGGACGGGGTAATCCTGCTGGGCCACCTCCAGGGCATCGACAAGGGCAGGATCCTGCTCGCCCCCGACCTGTATCAGAATCTTGCCGAGGCGGACCGGCATGAGGCCGAGTTCACCGAGGCGATCGACGCCTATGTCGCGAAGACCGGAATGATCGTCCCTGAGGAGAAGCTGCCGGTCCTGCGGGACGGCTTCGACGAGCCGCTTCTCACGGAGCTCGACATCGAAGCCGCCGGCATCACCAATGTCATTTGGGCGACCAGCTACCGCTTCGACTTCTCCTTCGTCAAGCTGCCGGTCCTCGACGGCGACGGCTATCCGATCCAGAAGCGGGGCGTGACGGCCTATCCGGGTTTGTACTTTCTCGGTCTTCCCTGGCTCCACAACGCCAAGTCGGGCCTGATCTACGGGGTCGGCGAGGACGCCGCCCATATCGCCGAGAGCATCGCCATCCGTGACCCGCAGAATGCTGCCGCGGAGGCAATCGCCGCAAACGACCGGGAGATGCTCCCTCGAGCCGCTCGATCCGTTTGAGGTCAGACCACGGCGCTATCGAATCAAGGATTCGAGAAAGGCCTCTGACTTCTCCCAGGCGCCGTAGTCGAACAGATCGTTGTGCCCGGCCCGGGAGAACAGCTCGATCCGCTTCGGCTCCCTGGCGGCATTGTAGAGCAGCCGGCCCATCGCGACGGGGACCACGGAATCACGCTCGCCATGCAGGATGAGGACCGGCGCCGTCACCGCCCGGATATTGCGCTCATTGTCGTATCTGTCGGTGACCAGCCAGCGGAGCGGCAGCCAGAAATAGACCCGCCGCCCGACATCGACCGTCGAGGTGAGCGGCGCCTCCAGCAGGAGCGCGGCGACCGGTCGCTTCGCCGCCACAGGCACCGCCTGTCCCGAGCCCAGGGACTCGCCATAGGCGACGATCCGCTCCGCCGGCACGCCGCGCGCGACCAGGTGATCATAGGCTGCGAGCGCGTCGGCGACATTGGCTTTTTCCGTCGGCTTTCCGCCGGAGCCGCCATAGCCGCGGTTGTTGAGATAGAAGATCCCGAAGCCGCTGCCGATGATCCGCTCGACCTTCTCCGCGCGATTGGCGGCGTTGGCCGCATTGCCGTGGAAATACAAGATTACCGGGCGGTCGCCCTTTGCCGGTGCCTGCCAGGCGACCAAAGTCACGCCATCGGCGGCGGTAATCTCGATCTCCTCGACGCCCGCCAAGCCGACCGCCGCGGGTGGGATGCGGGCCGGGTCGGGGAAATACATGAAGAGGCGATTGCCGAAATAGGCGAGCGCGCAGATCGCCGCGTAGGTCGAAACGAGCCACGGGATGAGCCCCATGACCATAGGCCCCCTGTGTCAGAACGCTTCGGCGGGCAGCTCCATCAGGCTTTCCTTGCCGGTGCCGATGATCTGGAAGAGGGCGGCCTGCTGGGGCAGCACCCGCGCCATGAAGAAGCGCGCGGTGGCGAGCTTCGCCTTGTAAAAGGCGGAGTCCGGGCCCTCCGGCTGGGCCAGCGCCACGCGGGCCATGCGGGCCCACATATAGGCCTCAGCCGTGAGCGCGAAGAAGGCCAGATATTCGCTGGCCGCCGCCCCCGCCTCCTCCGCATCCTTCAATCCCGCCTGGGCGATCTGGGCGGTCAGCTGCTGCAGCCGAGCGAAGGTCTTGGCGAGCGGCAGGACGAACTCCGCCATGGCCGCCTCGCCGCCGGCCTCCTCGATGAAGGCGGCCACCGGATGGAAGAAGCGGCGCAGCAGCCGGCCTGTCCCCTGCCCCAGCTTGCGGCCGATAAGGTCGAGGGCCTGAATGCCGTTGGCGCCCTCGTAGATCTGGGTGATCCGCGCATCGCGCAGGAACTGCTCCATGCCGTTCTCGCGGATATAACCATGCCCGCCCCAGACCTGCACCGCGGCGCCGGCGCAGTCGAAGCCCATATCGGTGAAGGAGGCCTT
>DATBBO010000591.1:0-4720 GCA_036270995.1 Dongiaceae bacterium
ATGCCCTGGTCGCCAGCGAGCTGCCGGTGATCGAGGTCCATCTCTCCAATATTTTCAAGCGCGAAGCCTTTCGCCACCATAGTTTCGTGAGCGAGGCGGCTCGCGGGGTGATCTGCGGCCTCGGCCCCCGGGGCTATCTCCTGGCGCTCGATGCCCTCGCCGACATCATCGCAGCCAAGAAGGACGCCTGATGGCCAAGTTCGATATCGACGAGGCGCTGCTGCGCAAGCTCGCCCAATTGCTGCAAGAGACCGGCCTGACCGAGATCGAATATGAGAACAACGGTCAGCGCATCCGCGTCAACCGCGGCGGCGGACAGACGGTCTACACCACGGCGCCGGCGGGTTCGCCCGCCGCGGCCGGCGGGACAGGCCCCTCGACGGCCGCACCCTCGGGTCCGCCGGCGGGGGCCGTCACCTCGCCAATGGTCGGCACGGCCTATCTGGCGCCGGAGCCCGGCGCGGAGCCCTTCGTCAAGACCGGCGACAAGGTGAAGAAAGGCCAGACCCTGCTGATCATCGAGGCCATGAAGGTCATGAATCCCATACCGGCACCTGAGGCGGGAACCGTCGAGGCGATCCTCATCAATGACGGCCAGCCGGTCGAATACGGCGAGCCGCTGCTGGTCCTGCGCTGAGCCCATGTTCGAGAAGGTCCTGATCGCGAATCGGGGCGAGATTGCGCTGCGAATCCATCGCGCCTGCCGCGAGATGGGGATCCGGACGGTTGCCGTTCATTCCACCGCCGATGCCGATGCCATGCATGTGCGCCTCGCCGATGAGAGCGTCTGCATCGGACCGCCGCCTTCCAAGAGCAGCTATCTGAACATTCCGGCTATCATCTCCGCCGCCACCATCGCCGGCGCCGATGCCATCCACCCCGGCATCGGCTTCCTGTCGGAGAACGCCAAATTCGCCGCCATGGTGGAGGAGCACGGCATCACCTTCATCGGCCCCGCTCCGGAACATCTCTCGATGATGGGCGACAAGGTCAGGGCCAAGGAGGTGGCGGTCGAGCTCGGCCTGCCGGTCGTACCGGGCTCCGACGGCGCCGTCGCCGACGACGCGGAGGCCATGGCGGTGGCCGAGCGCGTGGGCTATCCGGTCCTGATCAAGGCCGCGGCCGGCGGCGGCGGCAAGGGCATGAAGCTCGCCCATGCCAGCGCCGAGATGGCCGAGGCGCTCAGCCTCGCCCGCAACGAGGCCCGCGCCCATTTCGGCAACGACGCCGTCTATATCGAGAAATACCTCTCCCATCCCCGGCATATCGAGATCCAGGTTCTGGCCGACAGCCACGGCAATGTGGTCCATCTGGGCGAGCGCGACTGCTCGCTCCAGCGCCGCCATCAGAAGGTGCTGGAGGAGGCGCCCTCCCCCGCCCTGAATGCCGCCGAGCGGGCGAGGATCGGCGGCATCGTCGTCGATGCCATGAGGAAGCTCGGCTATCGCAGCGTCGGCACCGTCGAGTTCCTGTTCCAGGACGGTGCGTTCTACTTCATCGAGATGAACACCCGCCTCCAGGTGGAGCATCCGGTGACCGAGATGATCACCGACATCGACATCGTGCGCGAGCAGATCCGGGTCGCGACCGGCGCGCCGCTGGGCTTCGCCCAGAAGGACATCCAATTCGCCGGGCATGCGGTCGAGTGCCGGATCAATGCCGAGGATCCGGAAACCTTCCTTCCCTCCCCTGGTCTGGTGACCGACTTCCACGCGCCCGGCGGGCTCGGCGTCCGGGTCGATTCCGCCCTCTATGCCGGCTATCGCGTGCCGCCGCATTACGATAGCCTGATCGCCAAGCTGGTCGTCCACGGCAAGACCCGCAATGAATGCCTGATGCGGCTGCGCCGGGCGCTGGAGGAGATCTTCGTCGGCGGCATCAAGAGCAATATCGAGCTCCACCGCCGGCTGATCGCCGAGCCCGACTTCATCAACGGCGACTATGACATTCGCTGGCTGGAACGGTTCGTCGCCGCTGAGAGTTAGCTGAAAGGCACCAGGCCGAGGCCGACAGAGCGGTCGCAGGAGGGCCGGAAGACGTCGCAGCGCATTCGCCCGCCGCCCCATGAGATCACCGCGCAGATGCTGCTGCGCGCCTATGCTCTCGGCATCTTTCCGATGGCCGAGCGGCGCCTCGACGACGAGATCTATTGGGTCGATCCCGAGCGCCGCGGAGTCCTGCCGCTGGAAGGCTTCCATTTGCCCCGGCGGCTCGCCCGCACCGTCCGCCAAGCCCGCTTCGAGATCCGCTGCGATACCAGCTTCGATGCCGTGGTCGATGCCTGCGCCGAGCCCGATTTCGGTCGACCCGAAACCTGGATCAACACGCCCATCCAGCGCCTGAGCGCGCAGCTCTTCGCGCTCGGCTATGCCCATAGCGTCGAATGTTGGCGCGGCGGCGAACTGGTGGGCGGCCTCTACGGCATCTCCCTCGGCGGCGCCTTCTTCGGCGAGAGCATGTTCAGCCGCGAGCGCGATGCGAGCAAGGTGGCGCTGGTCCATCTGGTGCTGCGGCTCCGCCTCGGCGGGTATCGCTTGCTGGACACCCAGTTCATCACCAGCCACCTGGCACAGTTCGGCACCCTCGAGATCACGCGGGTCGACTATCGGCGGCGGCTCGCCGATGCCATCGCCGTGAAGGCGCAGTTCTACGGCGAGGTCGCCCCCGACGCGCTGACCGGATTCTTGCAGTCCAGCACCCAGAGATCGTAGATCGGGTTGTCCATGGCCGAGAGCGCCGGGCTGGAAGCGAACATCCAGCCGGTGAAGAGCTGGTGCGGCGTCTCGCCCGGCCGGGCCTCCACCACCTCGAGAAAGGCCGCACTCTCCGGGGTCTCCTCCGGCGGGTGCTTGTCGCAGGCCCGGGCGGTGATCTGCAGCGCGCCGAAGGTCACCGTCTTGCCGACCGGCACCTCGAAGGTGGAGACATGGGCCGTCACCTTGTCGAGCCCGCCCATCACGACGATCTGCATGGGCGCGGCGAGCGCCGCACCGCTCGACCCGAGCGTCAGCGCCAGCGCCGCGGCCAACCCCACGCGCTGAAGCCCCATCTACTCTGCCTTCCGATAGGGATTTTCCAGGGAATCGATCAGATGGCTCAGGACCTGGCGCAGCTGGTCCTCGGAGCAGCCCATGAGCAGGCCGTCCTCCAGCGCGTCCTGGGCGAGCTGGCGGATCTCCGCGAGATTCTCGTTCAGCACCTTGATTTTCTCGTAGCAGGACAGCGGCTTGCCGTCGGGCTGGCGCCAGATCGGGAAATCCGGCGCTGTCGTATTGCGGGTCATACTTCTCGGAACCTCCGGACGCGGCCGAGGATGCGCCCGCTTGATGTCGGTTTCAAGGCACCCGCACGCAAGTCCAGGCCCGGTCTACTGCCCGCCCGTGGACTGGCCGCCCGAGGACTGGCCGGAGGAGGACTGGCCCTGGGATTGCGCCTGATCCGGCTTGGCCTTCTTGGGTCCGGCCGTGCTGCCGAAGATATAGCGGCCGATCAGATCGCCGATATTGATGGGGTCCTGGGTGGCGACGATCTGGCCGCCATCGGGGATGAGCTTGTCTTCGGCGCCGGGTTCGAGGGCGATGTAAAAGCTGCCCAGCAAGCTATCGGAGGTGATCTTGGCCGTGGTGTCGACCGGCAGCTTGATGTCCCGGTCGACGCTCAGCCTGACGATGGCGAGATAGGTGTTGGGATCGAGCGTCTCGGAGATGACGCGGCCGACCTTGATCCCGCTCAGGCGGACCTCGCTGCCCAGCGCCAGCCCGTCGATGCGGTTGAACTTCGCCGTCACCTCATAGCCGTCGGCATGCTGATAGCCGGAGTTGTAGGTGAAATAGAGAAACATAGCCGCGACGATCAGGACCACGGCCCCCATCACCGTCTCGATCGCGCTGCGACGCATGGCGCGCGTCCCGACCTATTCGGGCGTCCAGGGCTGGTAGTCGCCGGTGGCGGCGGCACGCCGGCCCCCGGCAAGCGTGTGGCCCGGCGGACGATAGGCCTGCGCGGTGCCCGTCAGATTGGGCAAATGCGGCTTCATCCAGGGGTAGTGCACCGGCTTCACCTTGGTTGGCGGCTCCTCCTGGGTCCAGTGCAGCCAGCCATGCCATTCCGGCGGCACCTTGGAGGCCTCCGGCTCGCCCGCATAGATGACCCAGCGCCGCTCGCGCTTGCGCGCGCCGATGGGCCGGCCGCGGTAGTAGCGATTGCCGAAGGAATCGGTACCGACGAGGGTACCGTGCAGCCAGGTGAAAAGACGCGTCCAGGAAGACATGGCAGATCCATTCTTGGCCCGTGGGCGCCATCGAGAATCCCCGCCCGAGGCGGGCGAAAATATGGCATTGCCGCCTGGAGACTGTCCAGTCATGCTGCCGGCCGGTCGGGGGGCGGATTTGTCTCGAGACGCAGAGATCATCGCAGCACCGGCCGCCCGTCAAGGGCTCGGGCTGGTGCTCATCTTCCTGACCACGGCCTGCTTTGCCTGCATCACCACCTTCTCCAAGCTCGCCTATGCCGATGGGTCGAATCCGGTGACCCTGATGCTGCTGCGCTTTGCCGGCTTCGCCGCTTTCGCCGCGCTTTTCCAGCGCGCGCGCCGGCATCCGCTCCGCCTGGAGCCCGGCATGGCGGGGCCGGTCCTCGGCATCGCCGCCTTCACCCTGATGCTCTCCGGGGGGTATCTCACCGCTGCGGCCTATATCCCGGTGGGCCTGGCCGTGATCCT
>DATBBO010000592.1:0-3084 GCA_036270995.1 Dongiaceae bacterium
CGCTTCGCCGCTCCTTGGCGCTGAGGCGTGCCGGTCTCCAAGGCGCTGCCCGCCGAAGCGCGGATCTGGCTGCCACCAGCCGTATCGCCCGGTCGCTTGCGCGGCTTCTGACGCCGGAGGTGACATCCGTCACCATCGCCCAGTCCTATCTGCCGTTCCTCTGGCGCGAGGGCCATCTCGGGGGACGCCAGGTCTTGGTGCTCATGACCCGTCTGCCGATGACGCTGCTCCAGGCCCGGCTGGATGCCGCCGCCGCCGCCCATCCCGAGCATGCCACGCTCGCCGACTTCCGCGCTCCAGCCTGGCTGGCCGAGGCGGAGGCCGAAGCCCTGGCCGGCGCCGATCGGATCATCACCCCCCATGCGGAGATCGCCGCCTTGTTCGCCGACCGCGCGATCCACCTGTCCTGGCAGGTTCCGGCGGCGGGCTCCGCCACCCGTGTCCGCGGCCGGCGAATCGTCTTTCCCGGCCCCACGGTCGCGCGAAAGGGGGCCCATCTCCTCCGCGATGCCGCCGCCGTCCTGGGGCTGGAGGTCATGCCTTTGGGCGCCGAGCTCGAGGGGCCTGGTTTCTGGAAGGGGGTCCGCACCATCCCGGCCGGAGATTGGTCGGGCGTTGCCGCGGTGGTCCAGCCGGCGCTGGTGGAGGAGCAGCCCCGCCGCCTGCTCGCCGCCCTCGCCGCCGGCATTCCCGTGATCGCGACCCCGGCCTGCGGCATCGCGCCCCGGCCCGGGCTTTGCCTGATTCCGCCGGAGGACAGGGCGGCCCTGATCGAGGCACTTGCCGCGCTGATGGCGCGCTGATCCGACGCCGTGAGGGCGGGAGCTTTCCCTCCTTCGCCGGGGTGACGGTAGGGGAGGCGCCGGCAATCGACCGGCCCGATCAGTTCAACTCCGTCAGCGTCAGAGAAGCGTTCACGGAGGCGAGCTGGGTTTCGAGCCGGGCGATCTGGCCGCTGAGCGCGGCGATCTCCCGATCGACCACGGCCGTGTCGTTGCCCAGCAATTGGCTGCGCGCGGCGAGGAAATCATCGCGCTTCTTCCGGGCGGTATCGAGAATGGCGACGATCTGGGCGGTGTTGTCGCGGATCGCCGTCGTCTGTGCCTTGGCATCCTCCAGGCTGATCGACTTGGCCACCAGTTCGGATTTGATCTGGTCCAACTGCTTCTGGTCGGTGTCGACGACATGCTGGGCGGTCTGCAAGGCGGTCTGCAGCTTGGCGTTCTCCTTCTCGATCTCTGCCGTGACGGAACGCGCCATGACGACCTGCGTGGCCTGGGCCTGCGCCTGCTCGCCCTGGGTGTAGCCGTCGACCCCGCCGGCGACGGCGCCGGCAGCCGCACCGGCCGCGCAGCCAATTCCTGGCGAGGCCCCGCCGTGGGTTGCGACGGCGACAAGGACGTCCAGGATCGCGCCTGCAACACATCCGATCACGGCCCCCGTCGCAGCACCTCCCACGGCATTGTCCTGCACGAAGGAATCCGACTGCTCGTTCTGGAGGTCGCCATCGTAGCTGCCATGACGGCGCGAAGTCGCGCATCCCGCGGTCAGGACCGTTATGGCGATAAGCGAAAGACAGAGGCCGTTCCGAGGAACAAGGCTCAGCTTGAGGTTCATTCGATCGTCCCCGGGGCAGCCCGGCATTTGCGAGGCCGTCGCTGCGCTGAAAATGGGCGGCCCGTTCGCAGCTCGGCTATCGCGGAGGCGGAACTGGGCCAATTCGGACCACAGTATCGTGACCTCACCTGCGATTGTCGTTGATAGAAGCGGCCATTCTCTTGATAGCGTCAGCCATGCGCCGATCTGTGCAATCGAGGGCGGCGGCCACCTGTCCTGAAAGCCCTGCCCCCTCACCCCGGCCCTCTCCCCCTTCGGGGGCGAGGGTGGAGCCGGTCGCGCGAGCGGCCTAGGCGATCTTGGCGTAGTGGACGGGCTTCGGGGTGCGGTCGGGGCCGTTGATGGGGGTGACGTCCATCGGGCAGGCGGAGAAGACGAGGATGCAGTCGATGAGCGCGCGCAGCACCACGAAATCGCCGGGCTTGCTCTCCGGCGGCTCGAGGGCGAGCTTGCGGTTCTCGCTGACCGGAATGTTCATCCAGAGATTGAGTGGATTGGGCACAAGGCGGGGCGCGACACCGATTGCAGCAAGTGCGGCGAGGAAGTTGTCCTGGCAGTTCGCATGGCCCTCGGGACAGCCGTAATGGCGATAGAGCCAGGGATCGCAGCAGGCGAGCAGCATGTCGTGGCGGACACCCGATGTGTCCTCCTCGATCAGCAGCATCGGATTGCGCCGGTTGCTGAACAGCCGGTCGCCCTTGCCGGGAAAGAGATCGAAGAGCATGCGCCGCGTGTGCTCGACGGAGAGATACTCGCTGATGTCCTGGCGGCCGAGCGCCCATGTGTCGACGACCTGGGTGCCGAAGGTGTTGACGAGGCGCAGCGCCTCGCCGGCCGCGAGCGCGACCGCCGCACCCCGGCCTGCGGGAATCTCGATCGGCGCGGGGGCGCTCATCGGCCGCGTCCTTTCTTCGCCGGCGCCGGACCGTTCAGCGGCAAGGCGGTCGAATCCTTCACCACCTCCAGCGCCAGGCTCGATTTCACATCCTTCACCCCCGGCATCTTCAGCAGGATGTCGAGGGTGAAGCGGCCATAGGCTTCGAGGTCGCGGGCCAGCACATGGAGGAGATAATCCATCTCGCCGGTCATGACATAGCAGCCGACGATCTCGGGATGACTCAGCACCGCCTCGCGGAAGGCCCGGTCGTAGCGATCCTGATGGCGCTCGAGGCTGACCTGGACGAAGGCCTCGACACCGAAGCCCAGGCGCTTGCGGTCAAGCAGCGCCACATAGCCGCGGATCGTGCCGCTCGCCTCGAGCTGCCTGGTGCGCCTGAGGCAGGGGGAGGGCGAGAGGCCGACGCGCTCGGCGAGATCCACATTCGCGATGCGCCCCTCGCTCTGGAGCGCCGTCAGGATTCGAAGATCGGCGGGATCGAGAGGATCATCGGCCATGTCATGCCCTCGCAAGGCTCACTGCTGGCATAAAATGCCATGATTCCATGCGGGATCGAGGTGGATCGCAAG
>DATBBO010000593.1:0-11623 GCA_036270995.1 Dongiaceae bacterium
GGGCGGTGCTTTCGGTGGCGGTGGGGGCGGCGGTGGTAGTTCCGGCGGAGGGGGCGGCGGATTCGGCGGCGGCGGCAACCACACCGACCACTGAGAGCTGGCGGCTCTCCTGATCCTCTAGGGGTTATGCCCGCAATTGGCGGCGATGTCGCCTGAGATCGCCTCGGCGAACTTCTCGGCGCCGGCGGCGCTGAAATGCCCGTCATCGACGAAATCCGAGTCCTGCCAGGCCAGCGACAATGGCCGATCGAGATAGAGGGCTCCCGTCTCCTTGGCGA
This sequence comes from Dongiaceae bacterium, assembly GCA_036270995.1. Classification (GTDB taxonomy): domain Bacteria; phylum Pseudomonadota; class Alphaproteobacteria; order Dongiales; family Dongiaceae; genus DASXQK01. The sequence goes on from DATBBO010000593.1 coordinate 279, forward strand.
CAGCGGCGAGATCCTCGTTCATGCCCTGCATCAGGGATTTGACATACTTGTCCGGCACCAGGGGGATCCAGCCCGAGCTGTAGTCGGCGGTGAAACGTCCGTAGTTCAGGATCTGCGGCACGAAGATCGGCTTGACGGCGAAATGCCGGTCGATGTCGGCGATCAGTCGCATGTTGTCGCTGAAGATGCGCGACAGGCGCTGATCCTTCTCGCCGAGCACCGCTCCCGGTTCCGGCACTGCGAGCGGCGGCTTGTCGGCGAAGACCGACAGGATCAGGCGCAGCAGCAGCATGTTGTTCTCGAGGAAGCCCGGGCGGCGCCCCACCGCCAGATTGCCGAGCTGGGCCGGAAGCTGGAAGTCGGAATAGTCGTCATGCAGCCCCTTCACATGGGCGCTGCGCAGATCATTCCAGCCCATGTAATAGATCGCACAGCTCGGCGGTCGCTCGCGGAAGACGAAGAGGCTCTGGATCAGATTCTCCAGCGAGGTATAGCCCGGCACGCCGAGGTTCTCGACGATGAAATCCTTGCCCAGCAGCTTGGACAGGTCGCTCGGCCAGGTCGCGTCATCGGCATTGCCGATGTCATAGGTGGTCGAGCCACCGAAGGCGAAGATGAGGCTCGCATCCGGGGCCTTGCCCTGGTTCCAGTTGGTTCGGCGATGATCCTCGCCATGGCTGACCGGGCCGAAGCTGCCGGGATGCGGGATACCTACGAGAAGCGGGTGGGGCTCGAAGCGCATCAGCAGGACGGGCGAGATCGGATGGTAGAAATAGCTGTTGTGCTCGTAGAAATAGACATGGGCGGCACCTTCGGCCGCGATCAGCAGCAGCACATAGAGAGAGAGGAACTGGAGACGCCGCACCAGCGCCAGAAGCGCGCCCAGCAGCGCGATCGAGGCCCAGAAACCGAGATAGACCAGGCTCGCCTGGCGCTCCAGGTCGAAATAGATCTTGTTCGCGGGCGCCGGCAGCTGCAGCAGATAGAGGGCCACCACCCCCAGCAGCGCCAGGACCAGCAGGCAGGCCCCCAGCAGAATGCGCTGAAACCAGCGCTCCCCCGCCTCCATCTTCATGATCTCCGCTCCCTCACGGCGACGCCGCGCCTGCCGGATGCAGCACCGTCTCGGCAATTTCCGAGGCCAGGATGCCATGGCCCGTGGCGTTCAGATGCCCGATATCGATGAACACATCCTCGGTCTTCCCTCGGAAGCCGTCCGACAAGTCGATCGCCTCGACACCCTGGCGGCGGAGCGCCGCGCTCTCCCGGGCCAAAGCCACCTGGGCATCGCCCGCCACAGCCCCGAGCCCGGGCCATTCGGACTCCGTCAGCTCGCGGACATAGGGGATGTCGGCAGTGGGATGGTCGAAGGCCGAGCTGTAGGGCGAGGGCTGCAGCACCGAGATGAACCGCGCACCCCTGGCCTTGGAGAGCTCCGCCATGGCGAGCTGATTGTCGTACCAAGCCTTCGCCGTGGCCGCGGTCAGGGCGGCCACCCGCGTGGGCTTGGAGAGATGGGCCGGGGCGCGCTTCTCATGGCTCGTCTCCGCCTCCGCCGAGGCATGGGCCAGGAGCAGGTGATAGATATTGAGCGGCAGGATCCGGTGGAGGAATCCCCTGAGGCCCGTGCGCGATCTGAGAAAGGCCGCGGGCTTGCCGGGCTCGGCCTGATAGATGCCGTCGACGATGTCCATGCCGCCGCCGAAGGAAATCACGATGTCGGGCTTCAGCCCCCGATCGAATTCATAGACCAGGCGGTCACGCTCCTGCAGCGAATCGGCGGCGAAGACGCCGGCATTGTAGACGACGTAGCGATGGGCGGGGTCGAGCGCGTCGAGTCGCGCCGCAAGCAGGCTGGCGAGGGTCAGCCCGTCCGGCACCTCGGGGCCATAGACCGTCGAGCCGCCCAGCAGCAGCACGGTCATCTGGGGCTTGTTTGCGGCCGGATCGCCAGGGGCACCGATCGTGCGGCGATAGAGATTGCCGGTAGGTGCCAGCTCGTCGACGTTGAAATAGCGGCCGTGATAGGCGGGCGGCGTCACGAGATCAGTGCCGTAGATCTGGCGCCATTCCCCGGGCTCGCGCGCGACCTCCCGCAGGAAATCCGGCGACATATAGGCCTGGCCGCGATAGGCGGGCACATTGCCGGGATCCCTTGCGGCCTGGGTGATCAGCGGGGTGAAGAAATATCCGACCGCGATGTCGGCGGCGACATAGAGGCCGGTCGTCACCGCCAGGATGGTGATCGCCTTGAGGATGAGCCGCATCGTCCCTCGATCTCTGCCGGCCGCGAAGCGACCACAAGACGGGGAGTGAGGCAAGCGGTTATCTGGGTGCCGGAAGACCCCGGGAAGGCTGGCCGATGCGACAATTTGCGGAGGGATCAGCCCCCTTCAATTATCGGCCCATCTCGTCTAATTTCGCCCCCCGGTTCGGCTGCGCCCCCTTCGCTTCGCCACGGCTCCCCGAGTCGGCCGCGCGGCAAGAAATCGGCAGGTAACTTCGGTAGGGTTGGTCAGCGATGAAGCAAAATCGCCTAAAGGACGTATTCCTGGGGCTCGCGACCCTGGCGGTCACGGTCGTGATTCTCTATGGCGTCTGCGAAGTCGCCGTGCGGCTGTTTGTCGACAACGGCATGAACTTCAACATCGAGATGTGGAAATACGCGCGCGACGTGAAGCAGCGCTCCGCCGATCCCCTGATCGGCCATGAGCACCAGGCGAATGCCCATGCCTTCCTGATGGGGGTCGATGTCGCCACCAACGCCGAGGGCCATCGCGACCGCGAGATCCCGGTCGCCCGCCAGCCCGGGGTCGGGCGCATCGTCATGCTGGGCGATTCCTTCATCGAGGGCTGGGGCGTGCCCTTCGAGGACACGATCTCCAAGCGCCTGGAGAAGCTGTTCGACAAGGCGGGCGAGAAGGTCGAGGTGATGAACACCGGGGTCGGCAACTACAATACCATCATGGAGGTGGAGGCCTTCCTCACCCGCGACGCCAAGTTCAAGCCGGACATGGTGGTCTTGAACTACACCTTCAACGATGCCGAGCCGGTGCCGAGCTACGGCTCGACGAACTTCCTCGCCCGCAATTCCGAGGCGGCGGTTTTCCTGGTCGGCGGGATGGACAGCATCCTGCGGCTCTTCGGCGAGAAGAATACCTGGGACAAGTACTATCTCGGCCTCTACGACACCCCGGGCTGGCCGGCAGCGAAGGCAGCGATCCACAGGCTCGCCGAGTACTGCCGCGAGAACAAGATCAAGCTCATGATCGTGAACTGGCCGGAGCTGCACGACGTGAACAACTACCGACTCCAGAAGATCACCGATCTCCTCCACGGCGTCGCCGATGCGGAGAAGGTGCCCTTCGTCGATCTCCTGAACTCGGTCAAGGGTCAGGACTCCTCGAAGCTCTGGGTCACGGCGCCCGACCCCCATCCCAATGCCTACGCCAACGAGCTCTATGCCAACTACCTCTTCCCCTTCCTGAAGGAGGAGATGGGCAAGCCCGCATCCTGAGAGAGCCCTTGCCTCCGGCGCGCTGAGCCGCGCCGGAGGCGGAAAAAGGCGGCGGCGCGCGGGATCAATTCACCCGTTCGACGGGGACGCCGGCTTTCTGAAGCAGGGCGATGAGGGATTCCGGACCGACCAGGTGGCCGGCGCCGACGACGACCACATAATTTCCGGGCTTATCCATGATGGCCTGGATCTTCAGCACCCAGGAGGCGTTACGGTCGGTGAACATCTTCCTGCGCAGCTCTGGATCGGCGCCGGTGTCCTTGGCGAAATAGGTGGCGAGATCGTTGACGTCGCCGCTGCTCCAGGAATCGGTCAGTCGGCCCATGACGGCCGCGATCTGATCCTTGTCCGCGAGGTCGTCCTTGAGCATTTCGGTCACCTCGGGCTCCGTGAGCGAACTCAGCAGGGCAATCTGAAACTCCGCCGTCTCGAGGCCCTCGACCGGAACATGCCCGGCCCTGGCAACACCGAGGATCGTCGCTTCCACCCCCGCTTTCGGGCTGTAGCCCGCCTGATCGAACTTGCTGGAGGTATAGACCATGTCTGCGGTCCAGGGCTTGAAGCGGTCATAGGCCGCCTCCGGCACGCCGAGCTGGCCCAGCGCCGCCCCAAGCTTCACATAGATATTGTCCGGCAGATGCTTCTTCAGCGAATCGCCTTGGGGCAGCAGGCCATAACGCCTGATAAGCCGCACCAGGACCTCCGGCTGCTGCTCCTCCGCGGAGACCTCCATATAGACCGCGGTGGCAGAGAAGATCTTGCGATGTAGATCCTCGCTCAGCCATACCGTCCCGGGCTTCAGCGCATGAACGGAGCCGAATATGTAGATGCTGGTTTCGGCGCTGGAAACCTTCCAGAGCGCAGGCCCGTGTCCCTGGGCAAAGGCGGGCGCGCAGAACAGGAAGAAGGCGGCAAGGAGGGATTTCAATCCGCGGCGCATGCCCGGGTCCCGTCAGGATGGGGTGAGGCCCCAAAAGCGGTGCAGGTGCAAATCTGGTACGTCCTTGCCAGGGTGGTTGAGCGCGACCGGCCGGGGCCGATTCCGCCAGCGCGGAATCGGCCCCTCCCGACGCGGCGTTGTCTCTACCCTTTCTTCTGATGCGGCGTGCCGATATACGGAAAGTCCTTGAGAATATCCGTATGCGGCTTGAGGCCGGTCGGCGGAATATCACCCTTCGAGAGAAACGAGAGGCGGTGATTGATCACATCGTCGGTGAAGACACGGCCATTGGGATATGTCGCGGGCTTCTTCGGATCGAATTTCAGCATGTCGGGCAGGACGCGATCCTTGTCGATCTCGGCGACCGCCTCGTCTTCCGTGTAGTTGCCTGTATGCCCCATCAGATGGACGAACATCCCGAGCCAGCGCTTGCGGTCGTTGACTGGCTCGCTGGCGTTGTACTCCTCCTTGGTCTCGTCGGTATTGAAGAAGCTGCTGACGCTGGGATGCCCCGCCCGGTCGACATGCAGGAGCTTGCCGTCACGCTTGAGGCTGCATCGGCCCCAGGTCCAGATCTCAGGCTTGGGATTGATCTCGCTCGTCGGCATCTCGACCACCATCGAGAACACATTGGCCTCGGTGTTGGAATCGACACCGGTCCAGGGCGATTTGCCACCCAGATGGGGGGCCGTGAAGTTTCGTCCGCCGCGCGTGTCGAACAGGTTCTTGATTCCGTCATAATCGAAGAAGAAGGCGTCGCTCCGGCTGCCGGTGAAGATGGTATAGGGCCCGGACTTCACGATGTTGGGCTTGGGCCCGAAGGAAACCTCGGCATCGCTGACGATCTTTTGCCCGACCGGCTCGGGCGAACGGGATTCCGCACCCTTCGCCAGGAACACATTCACGGTCTGGCTGCCGTTCTCAGGCTTCGAGAAGACGAAGCTGAAGGCGATGTCCGTCAGGCAGTCTCCGTCGCTGTCGATGTTCAGGCGGTAGATCGCGTCGGGGTGTAGCGCGTCCGCGGTCGGATTGGCGTTCAGGATCAGCACTGTCCTCGATGGATCCGCCGGCGCCTGGAAGGCATAGAGGTCGCAGAGGTCGAGCCTCTGGTCGCCGAGCGGCGGGCCAAGACTGAGTCCGGTGAAATGGTTCGACATTTCGCTCTCCATTCGGATTGGGGGAAAATCCTAGGGGCTCAGGCGTAATGAAGGGTTAAGGTGGAATGCGCGTCGTAACCCCCGGGCTCATCCGGGAGCTGCATCTTACAGTAGCACAGCCCGTTCAGGGTTGGGCGGTCGCTCTGGGCGCCAGGATCGCCGCGGCCATCCGGTCGGCCAGCACGCCATAGCCCGTGCCGTTGAGGTGGCCCTGGTCGATGAACACATCTTCGGTCTTGGCCTTGAGGGCCGCCGAGAGATCGAGCACCTCCATCCCTACCCCCTTCAGCTTGACGAGAGCCGCCGAGAGAACCGGCTGCCCGTTCTCGAGCACCCCGGAGAGCTTCGGCATCTGGGCCTCGGTATTGCTGCGAGCGAAGGCGAGATCCTCCGTCGGGTGATCATAGGCGGTGCTGAAGGGGCTGGGCGGCAGCACGGCCATGAAGCGCGCGCCCGCGCCCGCCGCGCTCTTGGCCATGGCCTCCAGGTTCTTGGCATAGAGATCGGCGGTCACTTCCGTCAGGTTGACGGTGACCGGCTTGCTGGCGAGCTGGGCCGGCGCCTGCTTCAGGTGATTGGCGACGGCACGGTCGTGAAACCAGAGCCAGACGAGCTGGGCGATATTGGTCGGCAGGTATTTGTGCATCCAGCCGCGGATGCCGCTGCGCGCCACCAGGAGGGGCGCCGGCTGGCCGGGATGGCCCTGATAGATGCCGTAGACGATGTCGAGCGGCCCGTCGACGGCGACGATCATATAGGGCTTCAGCCCCCGGCTCAGCTCATAGGCGACGCGGTCGCGGTCCTGGGCGGAATCGGCGGCGACCACGCCGGCGTTGTAGATGACATAGCGATAGGCTGGATCGAGGCTGTTGAGGCGCTTCGAGAGCTGGCTCGCCAGCGTGTAATCGTCGGGCACTTCGGGCCCGTAGAGGGTCGAGCCGCCCACTAGCAGGACCACGCGCGCCGGCTTGCCGTCGGCCGGCGGGTTGATGGTCCGCCGGTAGAGATTCTCTGTCGGCGCGAGCTCATCGACATTGAAATACCTGCCGTGATATTCGGGCGGCATGACCAGGCGCTGGCCCACCACCTGCTGCCATTCCCCGGGCTCCAGCGCCTTCTCGCGGATGAAGTCCTCGCTGACATAGGGCTGGTTGCGGTAGGCCGGCACCGCCTTGCCGTCCGTCAGCGCCACATTGAGGTGATGCGGACGCCACAGGCCGACGAGGTAGTCGGCGAAGGAATAGATGCCGGCCGTGATGGCCAGCACGATGGCGGTCGTCCGCAGGAAGCGGAGCACGGCTAGTGTCCTGCCCCAGAAATTCGCTTGCGAATTTCTGGGATAAGCAGGCCACTCGAATCAATAGCCAGTGTCCCGGAGCCACCGAGAATCTCGTCCGGCGAATCTCGGAATCGGGACACTAGTCCAGCTCGAAGGCGTTCTTGTAGTCCTTCTTCAGCGCCGGGTCCTGCTCCTCCTTCTTGAGGTAGCAGTTGCCCACCGTCAGCACCTCGATCTCCGAGCCCATGAAGCAGCGGAACGCATCTTCCGGCGTGCAGACGATCGGCTCGCCGCGCACGTTGAAGCTCGTGTTCACCAGCACGCCGCACCCCGTCAGCCCCTTGAAGGCCGAAAGCAGCGCGTGGTAGCGCGGGTTGGTCTCGCGATGCACGGTCTGGACGCGGGCCGAGTAGTCGACATGGGTGACGGCGGGGATGTCGGAGCGCGGCACGTTGAGCTTGTCGATGCCGAACAGGGCCTGCTCCTCGGCGGTCATCTCGCGGCGATGCTTCTCGCGGACGGGAGCGACCAGCAGCATATAGGGCGAATCGTCCTCCAGCTCGAACCACTCGCCCACATCCTCGCGCAGCACCGACGGCGCGAAGGGCCGGAAGGATTCGCGATACTTGACCTTCAGATTCAGCATCTTCTGCATGGAGGGCGAGCGCGGGTCGCCCAGGATCGAGCGGCCGCCCAGCGCCCGCGGCCCGAACTCCATGCGGCCCTGATGCCAGCCGACCGCCTTCTCCTCGGCCAGCGCCTTGGCGGTGGCGCGGATCAGGCTCGCCTCGTCGAGAACGGTGAACTTCGCCCCCGCCGCCTCGAGCCGCTTCTCGATATCCTTCTGCTCATAGGCCGGGCCGAGATAGGAGCCCTGCATCGAATCCAGCGCATTGCCGGCGAGCTTGCGCTCCTGGCCCAGCAGAAGGTGATGGGCGGCGAGCGCGGCGCCGAGCGCACCGCCGGCATCGCCCGCCGCCGGCTGCACCCAGATCCGCTCGAAGCTCTTGTCGCGGAGGATCTTGCCGTTGGCCACGCAGTTGAGCGCCACACCGCCGGCGAGGCAGAGATTGCGGGCACCCGTCTCCTTGGCCAGCGAACGGGTGAGGCGCAGCATCACCTCCTCGGTCACCGCCTGGATCGAGGCGGCGAGGTCCATTTCCTTCTGGGTCACCCGCTCCTCGGGCTTGCGCGCCGGCCCACCGAACAGCTCGTCGAAGCGGCCATTGGTCATGGTGAGGCCGGTGCAGTAGTCGAAATAGGACTGGTCCAGCCGGAAGGTGCCGTCCGGCTTCAGGTCCATGAGCTTGTCGAGGATGGTCTTCGCATATTTCGGCTCGCCATAGGGTGCGAGGCCCATGACCTTGTATTCCCCGGAATTGACCTTGAAGCCGGTGTAGTAGGTGAAGGCCGAGTAGAGCAGGCCGATGGAATGGGGGAAGTGGATCTCGCGCATGATGGCGAGATCCTTGCCCTTGCCATGGGCGGCGGAGGTGGTGGTCCACTCCCCCACCCCGTCCATGGTCAGGACCAGCGACTCCTCGAAGGGCGAGGGGTAGAAGGCGCTGGCCGCATGGCTCAGGTGATGCTCGGAAAACAGCAGCCGCTTCTCCCACTCCACATCGGGGGCGAAGGCCTTCAGCTCCTTGTTCAGCAGGCGCTTCTGGAACAGCTTCTCGCCGAGCCAGAGCGGCAGCGCCATGCGGAAGGAGGTGTAGCCCTTTGGCGCGAAGGTGAGATAGGTCTCGAGCAGCCGCTCGAACTTCAGGAAGGGCTTGTCGTAGAAGGCGACATGGTCGACCTCCTCCGGCTTCAGCCCGCCCTCCTCCAGGCAGTAGCGCAAGGCATTCGCGGGGAAGCCCTGGTCATGTTTCTTGCGGGTGAAGCGCTCCTCTTGGGCGGCGGCGATGATGCGTCCGTCCTGGACCAGCGCCGCAGCGCTGTCGTGGTAGTAGGCCGAGATGCCGATGATGCGCATGGCTGCCTGCCGTCTTAGAACAAGGTGTAGATGAAGGGTGCCACTGCCGAGATCTGGCTCACGATAAGAAGCCCGCCGAACAGGAGCATCACGAGCACGATCGGCAGCAGCCAGTACTTCTTGCGGACCCGCAGGAACGCCCAAAGCTCACCCAGGAAGGACATCCGCCGCTCCCTCTAGAACATGTTCTTCAGGCTTTGCGGCTCCGGACCCGGCGGCGTGCGGTGGACCCAGTAGCTCGCCGCCCCCGGGTCGCGCTTCAGGCTCAGGAGATCCTTGCGCGCCAGGCGCAGCAGGAGGGCCGCCGGGGTGATCACGATGTAGAAAAGCAGCCCCATGATCACCGGGTTGACGATTCGGTGCAGCAGCTTGCCGATCAGGAACCAGAGATGGTTCAGCGGCTGCAGGATCTTCGGCACCGCGAGTGCCACCACCAGGAAGGCGGCGGCCAGAACCAGCGACCAGATCCGGATATGGCCGTGATGCAGCAGGGGCACAAAGCTGATGATGGCAAGAAAGGCCGCGAAGACGAGGCCGAAGGTGCGTTCGGAGCTTTTCTTCACCTCGCCATGGGAGGTGAGCTGCTCGTGCATGCCGCGCTCGGTCACCGTTCTTGTCCTCCTCGACTGTCTCCGGGCGCCGGCGGGCCAGCCCTCCTCCCCGTCCGGCGGATCGTCATCCCCATGACCGGGGATATCACTGCTGAGAAACCGGGACCTGCCGCAGGATGACCTGGGCGATCCGCTCGGCGACGACGCGACTTCCTGCAGCGTTCAAATGGGCCGTGCTCGTAGTGAAGATGTTGCCGGTCTTATCCTTGAAGACCGCCGACAGATCAAGCGTTTCGATGCCCTCGCCGCGAAGCCTCCCCTGGGCTTCGCCCAACGCGTGCAGGCCCCCCGGAAGCAGGCTGGAGAGGCCCGGCATATGACCGTCGGTCTGCTGCGCGACATAATCGAGATCGGGGGTCACATGGGCGTAGCTGGTGCCGTAGCGGTTGGGCTCCAGCACGGTGATGAATTTTGCCCCGACGCCCGCCGCCATCTTGGCCATGGCCCTCTGGTTTTCCTCGTAGATGCGCGCCGTTTCCGCCAGCAGCTTCTGCTGCCGATTCGGATCACTAACACTTTTAGGTGCATTTTTCAGCTTCAATTGCGCGGCGCGTTCGGCGAGCCAGCCGCGCAGATGCCGGTAGATGTTGATCGGGAAGTATTTGTAGAACAGCTCGCCCATATAGCTGCGGCCGGCCACAACCGGCCTGCCGGGCGAGCCCAGATAGACACCCCCCACGAGATCGAGCCCGCCATCGAGCACCACGACGATGGCGGGCTTCAAGCCATGCTGCAGCTCATAGGCCAGGCGTTCACGCTCGAGCGTCGAATCGAGCGCTGCGACCCCGGCGTTGTACACCACATAGCTGTGGCTCTTGTCCTGCTGGTTCAGGATGGCCGAGAGCTGGCTTGCCATGGTGAGGCCGTCGGGCGTGTCCGGTCCGTAGACCGTCGATCCGCCGAGGAACAGCACCACCACTGGCGGCGCCTTCGCCACCGGCGGGTTCACCGTCCGGCGATAGAAGCTGTCGGTGGGCGCCAGCCGGTCGATGTTGAAGAACTGGCCGTGATACTCCCGCGGCCAGAGCAGGCGCGTGCCCGGAATCGTGTAGAGCGGGGCCGATTCCTGGGCCTCGATGCCGAACTCGGGCACGGCATAGGGCTCGCCCTTGTAGCCGGGAATGCCGGCCGGGCTCGGCGGGATTTCCCGCGTGCGGTAGTAGAAATAGGCGCCGACCGACCAGTCGGCGACCAGATAGGCGGCCAGCGTGATCGCGATCACGATGGCCGCCTTGCGCAGGAAACGCATGGTTCAGGGAGCTCCGAGGGTCGGCCGGCGATACCCGGACGAGGCGAAGCGCCTTAGAACAGCGTGTAGATGAAGGGCGCCACCGCCGAGATCTGGCTCACGATCAGCAGGCCGCCGAACAGAAGCATCACCAGCACGATGGGTAGCAGCCAGTACTTCTTGCGAATGCGCAGGAAGGCCCAGAGCTCACCGACAAACGACATCTCTTGCTCCTTCGTTCAATCCACCCGCCCGCGCCGGGCGGGGCCGGGACACCCATGATTCCGGGATCCCCACTTTGATCCGCATCCTCACGGCTGCGAGGCGGCCTGCGGATGCAGGATGGCCTCGGCGATGCGCTCGGCCACGATTCGGCTCCCGGTTCCGTTGAAATGACCGGGACTCGTGGTGAAGATGTTGTCGGTCTTATCCTGGAAGACTGCCGATAGATCAAGCGTCTCGATGCCGCTGCCCGCGAGCGTCGCATGGGCGGCCGACAGCGTCTTCAGGAACCCTGGCAGGGATTCCTTGAGGCCGGGCATATGCGCGGCCATGCCCTGGTCCACATAGACCAGATCCTCAGTTTTTGTTTTGAAATCAGAAGCATACCTGTTCGGCTCGACGATCGAGATGAA
>DATBBO010000594.1:0-6642 GCA_036270995.1 Dongiaceae bacterium
AACAATATCGCGGCCGATGATGCGAGCCAGGTCAACGTCTCCGACACGACCAATATCGCGGCCAAGGGCCAGGGCCAGGTCAGCGTCGCGAAAACGAACAATATCGCGGCCGATGATGCGAGCCAGGTCAATGTCTCCGACACGACGAATGTCGCGACCAAGGGCCAGGGCCAAGTCAGCGCCGCGGAGACGAACAATATCGCAGCCGATGATGCGAGCCGGGTCAATGTCTCCGGTACGACCAATGTCGCGGCTGAGGGCCAGAGCCGGGTCAGCCTCGCAGAAAACTCCAATGTCGCGGCCGCAGGTGCGAGCGAGGTCAGCCTGGCGGATACCGCCAACATCACCGCCGGGCAGGCGAGCCAGGTCGATCTCGCAAACACGGCCAGCATCATGGCCACGGATGCGAGCCGGGTCACCATCGCGAATAGCGCCGATGTCGCGGCCATGGACTCGAGCCAGGTCAGCATCGCCGATAGTGCCGATGTCACGGCCATGGACTCGAGCCGGGTCGACGTCGCCGACAGTGCCGATGTCACGGCTATGGACTCGAGCCGGGTCGACCTCGCGAATAGCGCCGATGTCACGACCACGGACGCGGGTCAGGTCAGTGTCGCGCGTTCGGCCGAGATTCAGGCCGAGGGCACCAGCCAGGTCAGTGTCGCGAATACCGCCGATATTGGGGCCGAGGGCACGAGCCAGGTCAGGGTCGCGGATTCCGCCGATATTGCGGCCGAGGCCCCAAGCCAGGTTGGCTTCGCGGATACCGCCAATATTGCGGCCAAGGACGCGGACCAGGTCAGTGTCGAAACAACCGTCGACGTCACGGCCAAAAACGCGGCCAAGAACGAGGACTAGACGAGATCAGCCTGCGGTCCCCCTGAAAAAACATCGCGACCCTGACGACGCGCTGACCAGCCGGGTCGTCATGCCCAGGGCATCGCATGTGGCGGTGGGGGCGGTGTCATAGGGTGGCAGGAGTTGGCCCCGGGCGGTGAAGCGCGAGCCCTTCATAGCGGCAGCTGCGGCGCAGTTTCCTCGCCCACCGCCTCCTCGATCAGAGCCTGGGCGGCCTCGTCCAGCAGCTCGTCGACGGCGGCGCCATAGACCGCCTCCTTGCCGATCTCCAGCAGCACCGGCACGGCGAGCGGCGAGACCTTGGCGAGGCGGCGATGGGTAATGCGGCTCGCGACGCGGGTCAGCATGTCCGCCAGGCGACGGATGTCGGTGAGGCCGCCGGCGGCATCGGCCCGGGTCGCGCGCAAGAGGATGTGGCGCGGATCATGGCGACGCAGCACGTCATAGATGAGATCGGAATTGAAGGTCACCTGCTTGCCCGTCTTCTCCTGGCCGGGATGGCGCCGCTCGATCAGTCCCGCGATCACCGCCACATTGCGGAAGCATCGCTTCATCATGCTCGATTCGTCCATCCAGGCCTCGAGATCGTCGCCCAGGAGATCGCGATCGAAGAGGATGTGCATGTCGCGGGCGGGGCGCAGGCTCCAGACCGCCAGCACGTAGTCGGTCGCCACGAACCTCAGGGGGCGCAGTCCCAGGCGCTCCATCCGACGGGTCAGCAGCATGCCCAGCGTCTGATGGGCATTGCGGCCCTCGAAGCAATAGGCGACCAGGAACTCCTTGCCGCCGCGCGGGAAGCTCTCGACGAGCAGCCCGTCGCGGTCCGGCAGGACCGAGCGCCGGCGCTGGATCTCCAGCCATTTGTTCACGGTCTCTGGCAGGATGCGCCAGCGGCCGGGTTCCGCAAGAAGGGCGCGGACCCTGTCGGCGAGATGGGTGGTGAGCGGCAGGCGCCCGCCCTGATAGGCCGGCACCTTGGGTTCGCCGGTTCCGCCGCGGCTGACCTCGGCGCTCATCTCGCGGAGGCCCTCGAAGCGCAGGAGCTGGCCCGCGAACATGAAGGTGTCGCCGATCTCCAGCCCCTGGATGAAGTTCTCCTCGATCTCGCCCAGCACATGGCCGCGGCGGAAGCGCACCTTCAGCATCGGCTCCTGGACGATGACGCCGACATTCATCCGGTAGCGCCGCGCCACGCTCGCATCCGGCGGCGCCCAGCGCCCATCCTCGCCTTGCTTCAAGCGGTGCCAGCGCTCGTAGGCGGCCAGCGCATAGCCGCCGGTCGCCACGAAATCGAGTACGGCGTCGAAATCGGCCCGGGCGAGACCGCGATAGGGTGCGGCACTCGTCACCTCGCGATACATCGCCTCGGCCGCGAAGGGTGCAGAGCAGGCCATGCCCAAGAGATGCTGAGCCAGCACATCGAGCCCGCCGCCCCGGGGCGCCTCGCCGTCGAGGGTATTCTCGCGCACGGCCTCCAGCGCCGCGCGGCATTCCAGCACTTCAAAGCGGTTGGCCGGCACCAGCAATGCCCGGCTCGGCTCGTCGAGGCGGTGATTGGCCCGGCCGATGCGCTGGATCAGACGGCTGGCGCCCTTGGGCGCGCCGACCTGAATCACGAGATCGACCGCGACCCAGTCGACGCCAAGATCGAGGGAGGAGGTCGCGATGACGGCGCGAAGGGCGCCCCGCGCCATTGCCGCCTCGACCTTGCGGCGCTGCTCCGGCGCCAGGCTGCCGTGATGCAGCGCGATGGGCAGGTTATATTCGTTGATGCGCCAGAGCGCCTGGAAGATCAGCTCGGCCTGGGCGCGGGTATTGACGAAGACCAGCGTCGTCCGCGCGCCCTTGATGCGCGCATAGATCTCGTCGATGGCGTGCAGCGCCATATGACCGGACCAGGGGAGATATTCCCGGGTCTCCAGGATCTCGATCTCCGCTGCGCTGCCGGCACGTCCACGGACGATCGCGGCACTTCCCGGAGCGCCGACCAGCCGGTCCGCCAGGGCCTGCTCATGGGCGACGGTGGCCGAGAGCCCGACGACGCGGCAGGCGGGGGCGAGGCTGCGCAGCCGCGCCAGGCCAAGGCCCAGGAGATCGCCGCGCTTGTTGCCGGCGAGCGCATGGAGCTCGTCGACCACGACGCGGCGGAGGCCCGCGAAGATCTTGTCCGCATCGTTGTAGGAGATGAGGAGAGCGAGGGATTCCGGCGTGGTCAGGAGCATCTGCGGCGGCTGGCGCCGCTGGCGCTGGCGCTTCGCCGTGGGGGTGTCGCCGGTGCGGGTCTCAACGCTGATGGGCAGGCCCATCTCGGCGAGCGGCTCCGTCAGGTTGCGGTGGATGTCGACCGCCAGCGCCTTCAGCGGCGAGACATAGAGGGTGTGCAGGCCCGGTTCCGGCGCGGCGGCAAGCTCGATCAGGCTCGGCAGGAATCCCGCCAGGGTCTTGCCGCCGCCGGTGGGCGCCACCAGCAAAGCTGAGCGGCCCTGGCGATCGAGCGCGATAAGCTCGAGCTGATGGGCATGGGGCCGCCAGCCGCGGGTGGCGAACCATTCGCCGAAAGGCGAGGGAAGCCCGCTCTCTGTCATCTCACCGGAGAGCAAAGACTGCAGAAGAGCGATTCGCGCGGCACGAAGAGGATGACCCGTTGAGGTGGTTCATCGAGCGAACATTACAGGAACTGTCGGGTGGCCGCCAAGTGTGCATAAAGTCTACAAGAGGTCTTGACGATCCGCCGCCCCACACCATCTCTCACCGCCACACCGGATCGAATGGGGATCAAGAAGGATGCTTCCGCGTCTCTCTCAGCGAACCTACGACCTCATGCGCCGCGCAATTGACGCCGTCGACCGCGATACCGCAGATCTGATCACCACGATGGTGGCGAGCGCGTTTGTGGACGGGAAGAATGACGAAGGCGCGGACCAGCAGGACGCCAACGCGAAGGTGAAGAAGGAGTTAACCTAGCCTGCTGCCGCCTGCGCCTTTTGGATAACTGGCGCGCATCGACTTGAAGAGATATTCGATGCTCGCTGGTAGTACCCCAAAGCTACCTGCGCTCCAGGGCGGCCACCGAACACGGACCCCGTCGCGAATTCCCTTCGCATCCCAGCCGTGGTTCTTCGGTGGCCACCTTGATTCCAGCCGGCAGCCACTTCTGGCTGGCCCCCGGCGGTCAAGGTGCCTGGGCCGCATGGTGGCACCCCGCCGACTGCGGTGACATTTCGGTAGCCTCTCAGGGCACCGGGCGCACCCGGTAGTTTCCACTTCTGGCCAACTGGCGTCCGAGGGAGCGAGGGCTACCCTGCGATTGCTGGGCTTCGCGACTCCGGCTCGGGCTGGGTGGTCGCCGCGGTCCACGCGCAAGAAACCCCCGCGGTGGAAACGTCGGCGGCCACTCGGTGGTCTTCGCGGTGCCGTTGGCTCTTCGACTCCTATGTGCTCAGGAACGCGGCCATACGAGCCGTTCCCGTTCACGGATACCACGGACCCCGACAACGAGAAACCTCAAGCGGCTGGAGAGTAACGGCCGCGACGCTGCTCAGGATTAGAAGGCTAGTCCACCTGAGGCGCCATCGTCGGCTCCTGTGCGATTAACGCGAGGAGAGCCTTTGCGGTTCGAGTAGGCAGTTGCTCTTTATCTAACGACTCCTGTGTGCGTCGCGCGTGTTTATCACGCCGTCAGACGGGCCGTGCGGGTGAGACGAGGTACCTCGGCCAGAGCCGTCAGTTCTCTCATGACGTTACGGTGAGTGGCGATGTTCAGTTCATGCAATCGCTCGAAGTTCGCCAACTCCCTGACAGCTTCCGATGTGTCGTGACCGCTCGCGCCGAGCTTAGCAATGACCTCGTGCTGCACTGCGATCCGCTGAACACCGGTTTCAATATTCCGCAGGACAAGAGCCAGTTGGCGTTGAAGAACAATGCGGCGCGGCTCCGCTGGGTTGATGCGGTCCATTGGTGTCTCCCCTTTTCGCGCGAGAACCACAAGAAATCGGCGATTCGTGTGGGGTGTCCAGTGAAGTTTGCGACATGTGCACTCGCGGATCGACCATGGACAACTTCAGGCGCATCGCGGTGGGGGCTATTTTCGCGCTCCGGCGACTCCTGCGCGATCCGGCCCCGTTCGGCAAGAGCCATGGGTGCAGCCGCAGGGAGCTCTTCAGCATTTGTACGCTTCCGAGATATCGTGGTCGCCCGCTTCGAATTCAGCGACGATCTCGAGCTGCTTAGCGATGTTGCTGGCGCCGCCGTCAATTTGCTCCGCGGCTTTTACGAGGAACGTCGTGGAGCGCGGCGGGGGTCCTACAAGGGCTTCCGGTAGTGCTCCGTCAGGGCGACTCGTCAGGAAGCAAGACTGGACGAAGCGCGTGGTAGAAGCCGCTCACGCGTTCGTCAAGAAATCCTTGCTCATCAGGGGCTTGCGTTGTCTTCGGCACTCTGGAAACCCAGACCGGATTGGGCCAGGCCGGATCACCCACAAAGCGGGCGATGACATGCACATGCAGCTGGGGCACCTGGTTGCCGAGGGCGGCCACATTCATCTTGTCGGCCTTGAAGGCCTGCTGCATCAGGCTCGAGGCGCGGGCGATCTCCTCGATCAGCAGAGCGCGCTCAGGTCGAGGAAGATCATGGATCTCCCGCAGTTCGGGCCGCGCCGGCACCAGGACCAGCCAGGGAAAGCGCCCGTCATTCATCAGCAGCAGGCGGCAGAGCGGCCAGTCGCCGAGCGTGATGCTGTCGGCGGCAAGGCGCGCATGGAGCGTGAAGCGATCCGGCATGGCGCTAGCTTAGCGGGCGCCTCGGCGGCTCTCCAGCCTTGACCCACGGTTCCCGCTCACCCTAACTCGGGCTGCTGGAGAAAGGACTGTCGGCCATGACCGCCTCAGCCACCTCGGAGAAAGGCGAACCCTTTCTCGTTCTCGCCGAGCCGCAACTCTTCACCGCCGATATCAAGAGGGCCTGCGACTTCTATACCGGCAAGCTCGGCTTCCGGGTGAAGTTCCTCTATGGCGATCCGCCCTTCTACGGCCAGGTGATCCGCGACGGCGCGCGGCTCAATCTCCGCCATGTCGATCGACCCGTCTTCGATCGCGCGCTGCGGGCGAGGGAGGATCTGCTATCGGCGACGATCGTCCTCGACAATATCGAACCCCTGTTCCTGGAGTACCAGGCGAGGGGCGCGGTCTTCCATCAGGCCTTGCGGACCGAGCCCTGGGGCCGGCGCACCTTCATCGTCGCGGATCCCGACGGCAATCTCATCGCCTTCTCCGACTGAGCCCATTGCGACCGAGATTCACGATCGCAACCCCGCCCAGCGCCAGCAGGCCGCCGAGGATGCCCGGCGCCGTCGGCACCTCGCCCAGCCAGAGATAACCCATCAGGCTCGCGACCGGCGGCACGCAGTAGAAGAAATTCGCGGTGCGGGCGGCGGGCAGGCGCGACAGCACGACGGTGTAGGTCCCATAGGCGATGAGGCTTGGTCCCAGCCCGAGATAGAGCGCGGCGAAGCACGCCTCGGGCGATGCCGCGACCCCTTGCGCGACTGCATGCGGCAAAGCCGGGGAGAGAAGCAGGGCGCCGATGATCATGTTCCAGGCCGAGACCGTCAGCGGCTTGTGCTGCGCCAGCAGCGGCTTCTGCAGGATGGTCGTGATGGAGTTGCAGAAGGCCGATCCGAGGATCAGAAGGGCACCGGCATCGATGCGCATCCGGCCGCCCTCACCGAGCGCGATCAGGCCGATCCCGGCGAAAGAGAGAGCCGTGCCCAGCCATTGGGTCCGGCCG
>DATBBO010000595.1:0-9208 GCA_036270995.1 Dongiaceae bacterium
CGTCGAGCTCGGCAGGAGCCAGGTGCCGAGCCGCGCCTATGTCGCCGGCTTCAACTTCAAGGGCGCCGATCAGCAGAAGAAGGTCGGCCAGCTCTCCGGCGGCGAGCGCAACCGCGTCCATCTCGCCAAGATGCTGAAGTCGGGCGCCAACCTCCTGCTGCTCGACGAGCCGACCAACGATCTCGACGTCGACACGCTGCGCTCGCTCGAGGAGGCGCTCGCCGATTTCGCCGGCTGCGCCGTGATCATCAGCCATGACCGCTGGTTCCTCGACCGCATCGCGACTCATATCCTGGCCTTCGAGGGCGAGAGCGAGGTGGTCTGGTTCGAAGGTAACTACGCGGATTACGAAGCGGACCGCAGGCGCCGCCTGGGCGCGGAAGCCGATCAGCCCCACCGGATCAAGTTCAAGCCGCTGACCCGGGGCTGACGCCTCGGCGGCGCCAGGGGCTATGCCGCTGACTGCATCTGCCGGGCTTCGGCGATGATCCAGTCGCGGAAGCTCTCCACCAGCGGGCTTCCGGCGCCCGGACCGGGCGAGACGAGGTAGTAGGCGAGGGCCGCCGGTCCCCGGATCGAGACGTCGAAGGGATGGACCAGCCGGCCGGCCGCGATGTCGTCGGCCACGAGGGTCGATTCGCTGAGAGCCACGCCCTGGCCGTCGATCGCTGCCTGCACGGCGAGCGAGGTCTGGCTGAAATGCAGCGCCCGCAGCGGTTCGTCGCTGTCGATGCCGGCCGCCCGCATCCACATCTGCCAATCTGGCCAGGTGGCGCCCTCTGCCTGCCAATCCACATGGATCAGGGTGTGGTGGCGCAGGTCGCGCGGATGCTTCAGCGGCGGATCGCCCGCCGCGAGCCGGGGGCTGCAGACCGGCGAGATGATTTCGTCGAACAGGCGATCGGCGCGCAACCCGGGGTAGTTGCCACGACCGAAGCGCACGGCGATATCCACGCCGGTCCAGCCGAGTTCCACAACCTCCTGTGTGACCTCGACCCGCACATCGGCGGAGGAGTTCTGCTGCATGAAGCGGTGGAGCCGCGGCACCAGCCATTTGGCGGCGAAGGAGGGGCCCGTCGTTACGGTCAGCCGCGGACGGCCCTTGAGCTCCGAGAGCCGCGCTACGGCCTGCGCGACGCCATCAAAGGCCTCCGTCAAGGCGGCGACCAGCAATTGGCCGGCATCGGTCAGCTGCATGGAGCGGGTGGAGCGCAGGAAGAGTGCGGTGGCGAGGTGCTCCTCGAGCCCCCGGATCTGATAGCTGACGGCGGCCGGCGTGACCCCCAGTTCCTCAGCCGCCCGGGTGAAGCTGAGATGCCGCGCCGCGGCCTCGAAGGTCTTCAAACCACCGAGATTGGGAAGCCGTCGGGCCATGGCACATTTTCAAATACAATTTACGAATATGTCAAGGAACTCTCGTTTGTGGAGGCCTCACTGCATCACCATAACAAAGGGGTAAGCAGTCACTCCTCCATTCTATTTGAAAGCGCTCCTTATGGCTGACATCGTCCCCCTCCGACCCGGCTTTGCCCGGGCTCTCCCCACCCGCGCCTCCGGTGCGCAGGCCATTGCGCCCGCGCTTGCGGGGCTTGGGCGCCTGCTGCTGCGGTGGCGAACTGCCCTTGATCTGCGCCTGCTCGGCGACCGGCAATTGCGCGATATCGGCCTCATGCGGGCCGATGTCGTCCCGCCGCTGGCGGCGATCACCACCGCCTATCGGCGACTCTGGCAGCTCTGAAAGGGGCGGGTGGCGCCCGGGCTACTGGGTGCCGGTCTTCTGGCGGAGCGCGTCGAGGAGGCTTGCGACCTTGCCGCCGCCGTTCTGGATGACGGAGCCGACATCGGAGCGGTAGGTCGTGCGCAGGCTGACGCCTTCGACGATCAGATCCGAGATCTTGAGCCCGCTGACATCCTCGATCCGCCAGTCGAGCCGGATCTGGTCGCCATTGGGCCGGTCGATGAGCGAGTTGACCGTGATGCTGCCGTCGTCATTGGCGAGGGCGCCGGAGACCTTGAAGCGCTCGCCGGCGTATTCGGCGAACTTCTTGGCATAGGCCTGTACGAGCAGAGTCTCGAACAGCCGCCGGAAATCGGCGCGCTCGGTATCGGTCGCCACGCGCCAATAACGGGCCAGCACGAATTTGCTGATTCCGGGCAGGTCGAAATGGGATTCGAGCAGGCCGCGGAAGCGAGTCTCGCGCTCATCCTCGCTGAGATCCGTGCCGGTCAGCGAGCTGATGGCGGCTTCGCCCAGGCTGTCGATGAATTTCTGCGCGTCGGCCGTAGACGGGGCGGCACCGGCGAGGCTCGGAAACGACAGAAGGGCGGCTGCGGCCGCCAGGAAGGATCGGCGTTGCATGTCTGTCAGTTGGTCTGGCTCAGCTGCGGTTTCTTCACCGACGGATCGTCGACCGACGCGGAAGGCGTGAAGACGTTGTTCGACTTCTCGTCGTAGTTCTTGATCTCGTCGTTGCGATGCTGGCGGTAGAGGCTGCGCATGGTCGCGTAGAAGTCAAGCGACCCTTTCTTGATCTGGTCGAGGGTCTCGAGATTGCGCGAGCGGAGATCGATGCCCTGGATGCCGGTGCGAGTGTAGTTGATCCATTGGAGGTGGCTCGGCAGCACCCAACCCCATGGATCCATCACCGAATCGACGCCGTAGCCCACGGCGTCGCGGGGGTTCGAGGGGCCGATGACCGGCAGCACGAGATAGGGCCCTTCGCCGACGCCCCAGACGGCCATCGTCTGGCCAAAATCTTCGTCGTGATGCTTGATGCCCCACCAGTTGGCCGCGACATCGAAGATGCCGGCGACACCCAGCGTGCTGTTGATCGCGAAGCGCTCCGCCGTGATCTTGGCCCGGGGACCGTTCCCCTGCATGGCATCATTGGCGAAGATGACCGGCGAGTTGAGGTTGGTGAGCACATTGTGCACGCCCTGCTCGACCCGGTCGGGAAGCATCAGGTTGTACCAGGAGGCCAGCGGCTTGATGAGCAGCTCATCGAGGCCGTTATTGACCTCGAAGATGTAGCGGTTCATCGGCTCGAGCGGGTCGTTGTTCTCCTTGTAGATCGCGAGCTCGTCGGGATCCTTGGGCGGCGTGGCGCATCCTGCCAGCAGCACCGCGGCCGTCAGAAGGGCGGCGGCCGGCACGCGTAGCAAGTTGAAGTAGGAGGCGCGCATGGTCGATCGAGTCCCCCGCCTTATGAGCAGCCACCGAGACCGCGGCTTGCCAGCCGGTACGACGGCGACCGGCCGCGCGCGCCGATCCCTCCATCCCACCATCGCGACGCCAGCGGCACGGCGATCCTGGGGCTTCACCTCGGCACGCGATCAACATGCGCGCCGCCCGGAGTTTTAGGTAGCATAGGGACCCTCTATTTGCCAGCGCCCCCAGCCCACTAGCGCGCGCGGGCAACGCGCCTGTTGCAGAAATGTCTCAGTCGTTCGCTCTAGCCGATCGACTCCGCATAGTGGCAGGCGACCAGCCGGCCATCGACGCGGCGCAACTCGGGTCGCCGCGTGGCGCAATCCGTTGCCGCATAGGGACAGCGGCGGTGGAAGGCGCAGCCGCTTGGCGGGTTGATCGGCGAAGGCAACTCGCCGCGCACCGTTGCCCGTTGCGAGCGGGCCAGGGGATCGACAGAGGGCGTGCTGGCCAGAAGCCCGCGGGTATAGGGGTGGCGCGGTCGCTCGAAGATGGTCTCCTTGTCGCCCTGCTCCACTGGGCGCCCCAGATACATGACCATGACCTCGTCGGCGATGTGGCGCACCACTGACAGGTCATGGGAGATGAAGAGATAGGCGAGCTTCAGCTCTTCCTGGAGATCCATCAGCAGGTTCAGCACCTGGGCGCGGATCGAGACGTCGAGGGCCGAGACCGGCTCGTCGGCGACCACGATCCGGGGATGGAGCATCAGGGCGCGGGCGATCGCGATGCGCTGGCGCTGGCCGCCGGAAAACATGTGCGGATAGCGGCCGTAATGCTCGGGGCGCAGGCCGACCTTTGCCATCATGGCGCGTCCCGCGGCATTGCGCGCCCCGGCATCGAGCTCGGTGTTGATGGTGAGCGGCTCTTCCAGGATCGTGCCGACCTTCTTGCGTGGATTGAGGGAGCCATAGGGGTTCTGGAAGACCATCTGGACGACGGGCCTCAGGCGTCGCATTGCCGCGGGCTCCGCCGTCGTCACCTCCGTGCCGTCGATCCTGAGGCTCCCCTCTGTCGGCGGCTCGATCATCGTCACCATGCGGGCAAGGGTCGATTTCCCACAGCCGGATTCCCCCACCACCGCCAGCGTGCGGCCCGCGGCAAGGGAGAAGCTGACGCCGTCCACCGCGCGCAGCGTGCGTGCCTTGCTCAGAAGCCCACCGCCGATCTGGTAATGGCGCTTCAGGTCCTTGACCTCAAGAAGGCTCTCGCTCATTGCGCCACCTCGACCTTGGCGTGGTGGAGGGGCTTCAGGCAGCGCACCTGCTCCTCGGGACCTTCCCGGGTCAGGTCCGGCCGGATGCGCCGACAATTGTCATCGGCGTAGCCGCAGCGCGGGTTGAAGAGGCAGCCGCTCGGGCGGTCCTCCACACCGGGCACGACGCCGGGAATGGTGCTGAGCCGCCGGCGGCTGGCGCTGCGCTCCGGCAGGGCTTCCAGCAAGGCGGCGGTATAGGGGTGATGCGGGCGCTCGAACAGGCGTGCGGCCGGCTGCACCTCCATGGTCTGGCCGGCATACATCACCATGATGCGCTCGGCCGTCTCGGCGACGACCCCCATGTCATGGGTGATGAGGGCCAGCGCCATGCGGCGATCCTTCTGGAGTTGAAGCAGGAGATCGAGGATCTGGGCCTGGATGGTGACGTCGAGGGCGGTGGTGGGCTCGTCGGCGATCAGCAGCCGCGGATTGCAGGAGATGGCCATGGCGATCATCACGCGCTGACTCATGCCGCCGGAGAGCTGATGGGGAAAGGCGTTGAGCCGCGTCGCCGGTTCCGGAATGCCGACCTGCTCCAGCAGCTCGATGGCGCGCCGGCGCCGCCCGGCGCGGGTTCCACCCTCATGCTCGCGCAGCGTCTCCATGATCTGGAAGCCGACGGTGAAGCAGGGATTCAGGCTCGTCATCGGCTCCTGGAAGATCATGGCGATATCCTTGCCGATGATCCGCCGGCGCTGGGCCGCGCTGAGGGCCAGAATGTTCTGGCCGGCGAAGGCGAGGCGGTCGGCGGTCACCTTGCCGGGCCACGCGATGAGGCCCATGAGCGCCAGCATGGTGACGCTCTTGCCGGACCCCGATTCGCCGACGATTCCCAGGAGCTCGCCTTCCTCCATGGTGAGGTCGATGCCCTCCACCGCATGCAGCACGCCGCGCGCGGTCTTGAAGGTGACGTTGAGGTTCCGGATCTCGACCAGAGGCATCAGTGCTTCAGCTTCGGATCGAGCGCGTCGCGCAGCCCGTCGCCCATGAGGTTGAAGGCCAGCACGGTGATGAAGATGCCGCAGCAGGGGACGACGACGACCCAGGGCGCGGCCTCCAGAAACTTCAGCGCATCGGCCAGCATCGTGCCCCATTCCGGCGTGGGCGCCCGGGCACCGAGGCCGAGGAAGCCCAGCGCGGCGGCATCGATGATCGCCGAACCGAAGCTCAGCGTCGCCTGGACGACCAGCGGGCCGACGCAGTTCGGCAGCACCGTGGCCAGCATCAGCCTGAGCGTGCCGGCGCCCGACACGCGCGAGGCGGTGACGTAGTCCTTGGAGAGTTCCTGAAGCACCGAAGCGCGGGTCAAGCGCGCGTAGTTCGGCACATAGGTAATGGCGATGGCGATCATGGCATTGGGCAGGCCGGGCCCGAGTATGGCGACCACGACGATGGCGAGCAGCAGGCTGGGGATGGAGAGAAGGATGTCCATGAACCGCATGATCCCGATATCCGGGATTCCGCGGAAGAAGCCGGACATCAGGCCGAAGAAGATGCCGAGCGCGAGCGACAGGGTGACGACGATCGTGCCGATGATGAGGGAGAGCCGTGCTCCATAGATCAGCCGAGAGAGGATGTCGCGGCCCAGATCGTCGGTGCCGAAGACGAACTGCCAGCTGCCGCCATCCTGCCAGGCCGGCGGCTGCAGAAGGTTGTCGCGGAACTGCTCGATCGGGCTGTGAGGCGCGATCAGATCGGCGAAGACCGCGCAGAAGATGAAGAAGACGATGATGCCGAGTCCCACCATGGCGCCGGGATTGGCGCGCATGGAGAACCAGACTTCGCGCAACGGCGATATCGGCTGGGCCCGGGAGGTTTCGATACGAGGCAGCGCCTGCTCGGCCATGGTCTATCTCCGTCGGATGCGGGGATTCAACACCCCGTAGAGCAGATCGACCATTAGGTTCACGGTCATCACCAGGCAGGCGATGAGCAGCACGCCGCCCTGCAGCGCCGGGTAGTCGCGCCGGTTGATGGATTCGACCAGCCATTTGCCGACGCCGGGCCAGGAGAAGATTGTCTCCGTCAGGATGGCGCCGCCCATCAGCGTGCCGACCTGGAGCCCGATCACGGTGACGACCGGGATCATGGCATTGCGCAGCGCATGGATGGCGACGATCCGGAAGGTGCCGAGCCCTTTCGCCCGGGCGGTGCGGATATAGTCCTCGCCCAGCACTTCCAGCATGGAGGAGCGGGTCATGCGCGCGATCACCGCCAGCGGAATCGTGCCGAGCGCGATGGTCGGCAGGATCAGATGGCTGAGGGCGGATTCGAAGGCGCCGTCCTGGTCCGAGAGCAGGGCATCGATGGTCATGAATCCGGTGATGCGGTCGAAATCGTAATCGAGCGAGATGCGGCCCGAGACCGGTGTCCAGCCGAGATCCACCGAGAAGGTGAGGATCAGCACCAGCCCCCAGACGAAGATCGGCAGCGAATAGCCCGCCACGGTGACGCCCATGACCAGATGGTCGAAGGGCGAGTTGCGCTTCACCCCGGCCAGCATGCCGGCGGGAAGCCCGAAGATGATGGCGAAGAGCACGGCGCAGATCGAGAGCTCGAGGGTCGCGGGAAACAGATCGAAGAACTCTGAAAGCACCGGGCGATGGGTGATCAGCGAAAGGCCAAGATTGCCGTGCAGGACCTTGCCGACATAGTCGGCGAACTGGACATAGAGCGGGCGGTCGAGGCCCATCTCGTGCAGCAGCTCGGCATGGCGGGCGGGGGCGATGCCGCGCTCTCCCATGCGCACTTCCACCGGATCCCCCGGCACGAGGTGGATCAGGATGAAGGCAAGGAAGACGATCCCAAGGAAGGTGGGGATGACCAGGCTGAGGCGGGTGAACAGGAATCGGAGCATCGATCCATCCGCTTCAGAAACCGACGACCATGCAAAAGCGAAAGCGGGGGGCATGCCCCCCGCTTTCTACCAGCCTATCTCAGCCGGCTTTGTCGACGCCCTCGAAAATATGCGTTCCGAGGGGGTGGACCTTGTAGCCGGTCACCTTCTTGCTCATCGGCACATAGACGGTCGAATGAGCGATCGGGAACCAGGGGGCTTCCTCATGGAAGATCACCTGGGCCTTCTCGTAGAGGGCGGTGCGCTTCTTGACGTCGTTGATCTGCGCCGCCTGGTCGATCAGGTCGGAGAAGTCCTTGTTGCACCACTTGGCGATGTTCTGTCCGCCGGGCCGGGCCGAGCCGCAGGAGAGCAGCACGCCCATGAAGTTGTCCGGATCGCCGTTATCGCCGGTCCAGCCGAGGAGGCCCATCTGGTCCTCGCCCGCCTGCAGGCGCTTGCGGTACTCGCCCCATTCGAAGGTCTTGAGCTCCGCCGTGACGCCAATCTTCGCCAGATCGGCCTGGACCATCTCGGCGATCTTCTTGGCGTCCGGATTGTAGGGACGCTGCACCGGCATGTACCAGAGGTCGGTCTGGAGATTGGTCACCCCCGCGGCCTTCAGCATGGCCTGCGCCTTAGCCGGGTCATAGGGCCAGGCGGTGATGCTCTTGTCGTAGGACCAGATGGTCGGCGGGATCGGGTTCTTCGCCGGCTGGCCCGCGCTCTGGTAGACGGCCTTGATGATGGCGGCCTTGTCGATCGCCATGTTCAGGGCCTGGCGGACCTCCTTCTTGTCGAAGGGCGGCTTCTCGGTGTTGAAGGCGAGATAGCCGACATTGAGGCCTGCCTGGCTCTCGACCTTGAGCTTCTTGTCGGCAATCAGCTTCGGCAGGTCAGCCGGGCTCGGATAGGGGGCGAGATCGCACTCGCCCGCCTCGAGCTTGGCCATGCGCACGGCCGCGTCGGGCGTGATCGCGAAGACCAGGTTGTCGATCTTCTGCTTGCCGCGGAAGTAGGACGGGAAGGCCTTGTAGCGGATGACCGCGTCCTTCTCGTAGCTGACGAACTCGAAGGGCCCGGTGCCGATCGGATTCTGGTCGACCATCTCGGGCGTGCCCGCCTTCAGCACCGCATCCATGTATTCCTTGGAATGGATGGCGGCGAAGTCCATCGCCAGATCGGCGAGGAAGGGCGCGTTCGGCTTCTTCAGTGTGATCTTGATCGTGTTGTCATCGACCTTGTCGATCGACTGCAGAAGATCGGGCATGCCCATGTCGTTGAAGTAGTCATAGGCGCCGCCGGAGACCTTGTAGTACGGATCGTCCTGCTTCCACATCCGGTTGAAGGTGGCGATCACGTCGTCGGCATTGAAGTCGCGCGTCGGCTTGAACGACTTGTTGCTGTGGAACTTGACGCCCTTGCGGAGATGCAGGGTGTATGTGAGACCGTCATCCGACACGCTCCATTTTTCGGCGAGCGCGGGAATCACGGTGGTGGTGCCGGGCTTGAATTCGACCAGCCGGTTGAAGACCGGATAGGCGGCATCGAAGCTGGTACCTGTGGTGTTGATCTGGGGATTGAAGTTCTCCGGGCTGCCCTCGGAGCAGTAGATAAAGGTCTTGGCGCTAGCCGGCAGAGCGGCGCCGAAGGCCATCGCGACAGTGAGCGCGACGGCCCCCAGAAGTTGACGTTTCATCGAAAAACCTCCCGAATGACATGGTCGGTCGGCCCGCGCCTCGCGGTTCGCGGACCACCATTGCGGCGGACGGTATGCCCGGGCTTCCTCCACTGTCAATGGGAGTCGGCAAATAGGCGGGGGGTCGATCCCTCTTGCCCAACATTGAATACCCAACATTGACGGCGGTGCGCTCGCCATGAGAGATACCATGCGAACCTTTGCCCG
>DATBBO010000596.1:0-5008 GCA_036270995.1 Dongiaceae bacterium
AACCGCCGCCACCCAGATTGCCGCAGCAGGGATGGACGACCGCCAGGGCATAGCCGACTGCGACCGCGGCATCGACGGCGTTGCCTCCCTTCTTCAGGATCTCCACCCCCACCGCCGAGGCGAGGCTCTGGGCGGTCACGACCATGCCATGAGTGGCCTCGACCGGTGGCAGCGAGGCGGCCATGAGCGGCAGCGGTGCGGCAAGGGTGGCGGCGAGCAGCAGCGCGAAGGATGATTTGCGGAGGGACATCTGGCGGACCTCGATGGTGAGAGGGAAGCTTCGAGCCGATCCGCAGGTCCCGTCAAGGGAGGGGTGGGAGACTTCAGGCAGTCCTTGCCTTCGATTGTTGATGCCGGCCCGAGATTCGCGCAATCTCGGTCCAGATCTTGCTGCCCGGGGGAGAGTCATGACCTATCGCGCGGAGAAGCCCGAGTTCGAGAGCTTGGTGGACCGGAGCGAAGCGATCCGGCGCCTGGCCACGGGGTTTCACTTCACCGAAGGGCCGATCTGGCATCCGAGAGAGCACTACCTTCTCTTCTCCGACATGCCCGGCGATGTCCGCCGGCGCTGGGATGAGAAGGACGGCGTGCGCGAGGTGCTGCGTCCGGCGAACAAATGCAACGGCATGACCTATGATGCCCATCTCAACCTCATCGTCTGCGACCATTCCACCTCCTGCCTCATCCGCGAAACGCCGTCTGGCGGGCGCGAAATCCTGGCCTCGCATTTCGAGGGGCAGGAGCTCAACAGCCCGAACGACGTCTGTGTCCGCGCCGACGGCTCGATCTATTTCAGTGATCCCTGGTACGGACGCATGCCGGTCTATGGACGGGAGCGCGAGCGGGTGCTCGGTTGGCAGGGCGTGTTTCGGGTCGCCGCCGACGGATCGCTCTCCCTCGTCGTGCCGCGCGACGACTTTGCCATGCCCAACGGGCTCTGCTTCTCACCCGATGAGAAGCGCCTCTACGTCAACGATTCCGAACGCCACCTGATCCGGGTCTATGACGTGGCCGCCGATGGGACTCTGCGTGGCGGGCGGCTCTTTGCTGAGGGCATAAGCTCGCCGCAAGAGCCCGGGGTCCCCGACGGCATGAAATGCGACGAGCAGAGCAATGTCTGGTGCACAGGGCCGGGTGGTGTCTGGGTCTTCTCGCCCCAGGCACAGCTCCTGGGGCGGATCGTTGCGCCGGAGAAGGTGGCCAATCTCCATTGGGGTGGTGCGGATTTCCACACCCTGTTCCTGACAGCCAGCACCTCGATCTACGCGGTCCGCACCAGGATCGGCCCCCGGGTCGAGCCCTTCATGCGCGCGGGGCAGTCTGCCTCGTAGAGCGTCTAGGAACGGGCCCGGCCCATCTTTTCGGTTTCATCGACTCCTCGAGGCTTCTCCGTCGCAGCGCCATTGCCGTTCGTGCCATGCCGCTCGGCGATCTGGTTGGTCGTGGTGGCGAGCAGACGGTATTTCACATGGGCCAGGCTGAGGTCGCGGAAGTAGTTCACCAGATCGCCCCAGGGATCGGTCAGCCGGCTGACACCGGAGATGAAGGCGACGACGCCGCCGATCTCGAGGTCGGATTTCAGCACCAGATAGCCGCCATAGAGGAGGGCGGCGATGATCTGCAGGTGGGTCCCGTAGTTCATCAGGAAGTTCATGGCGTATTTCAGCTTGAACACCCCCATGCTCAGCCTGAAGAGCTTGTCGATGCGGGATTCGTCCTTCTCGAGATTGTCCTCCATCGCCCGCTTGGGGTCCGCGAGGCTCGCGCTCAGGGTCCGGAGGATGGAGATGCCGGACTTGGTGCGCCGGTTGATCGCGCTCTGCATCAGCGGCACGAAGGCGAATTGCGGCACGAAGATCGCCGCCGCGATCAGGGTCATCCAGAGATCGATATGGACCATATAGGCGAGCACCGTCGCCAGGATGCCCCCCTGGAGGAGCGGCTCCGACAAGGCGCCGGCGACGAAGAGGCCGATGGGCTCGCTCTCGGCGACGATCATGGAGATCTCGATGCCGCGCTCCTCCGACATGGGAGTGGCATCGCTGCCGGCCTCCAGCTCGCGCACGCGCTTGCGCAGATCGCGGGTGACATACTCGGCGACCCAGCCCCGGTAGACGTTGAGCGTCAGCTTCAGCAGGCCATGGACGAGGGCGACGCCGGCATAGACGGCACAGAGAATGATGATGAGGTTGAAGGCGCGATGCTTGACCGCGTCGTTGACGATACGGCGCTGCAACTCCAGCGGCACGACCTCGATCAGGAAGACCACCACCGTCAGGATCAGGAGCAGGATCTGGTGCCAGCTGGTGGCCTGCCGGATATAGGGCAGGAGCTTGGAGGGAAGCGGGCCGGGAAGGGGCATAGGACTTCTGACAGCGCTGTTCTGCTGCTAGTCGAACACGCTGGCTTGCGGATTTGATCCCAATTCTCGGCGGTCGGCAGGCATTACAGCCCCAGAACTATGCCCCGCTCCGCGATGGGAATCTCGTCGCAATTGGCGCCGGCCCCGCTTCGATCGACGATCACGAAGTCGCTGACCCGCTCCAGGGCCAGCAGAGGATGGTGCCAGGTGCCGCGCCGGTAGTTGATGCCCTGCCGGCCATTGCTGCGGAAGGCGCGGATCGCGGCCAGGTCGAGAGTCTCCGTGGGCGGGGCCACGACGATGAGGAAGGGCGTCGCCGAGAGGGGGATGAAGGCCTGGCTCGCAAGCGGGTGACGCTCCATCAGCCTGAGGCGCAGCGGCAGCGCCACGGGCTCGGCGCGGCAGAGGCTGATCTGTGCCCGGCCGCCGGACTCGGCGACGTCCACCTTCGCCAGGTCGTCGCAGCGCTGGGCGGTGCCGGCATTGATGGGGTGATGCGGCCGGCCCTCGCTCTCGATGACATCGCCGAACGGGGCAAAGCCTTCGCGGGTGAGGGGCTCGATGGCGAGGCGCGCGCTCATTCTCGAAGGCCCCAGAGGCGGAGGCGGCTGACGCCGCCATCGGGAATGATGTTGAGGCGCAGATGCGTGACCGCGCCGATATCGGCCAGCTCCGCTTCGAAGCCGTGGATGCGGTCCATCCCCAGCTTCTGCTCCGGCAGCAGGAGCGGCCAGAACATCGCCTGGGTGACCAGCGATTCCTCCGTACCGCCTTCCACATCCGCCGCCTGGATCGAGCAGCGATCGGGATAGTTGCCCTTGAAATGGGCGGTATCGACCTCGATGCGCCGAATCCGGCCGCGATGGCCGAGCGCGATGATGGCCCAGTCATTGCCGGGCTCCCGACGCCGCCGGGTCTCCCAGCCATCGCCCATATTCACACCACGGCCCGGCGCCAGCAGGTTCTGAGGCGAGCCGTAGTGGCTGTCGTTGCAGGCGATCGCACGCCCGCCATTGCCGAGCGCGCCCAGATCCACCAGCTCATCCTTCTCCTTGCGCGACCAGTCGCGATGCACCTGCCCATAGATCCTGAGCCGCGCCACCCCGCCATCGGGATAGATGTGCAGGCGCACATGGGTCCAGATCCGATCATCGGCGATGGCCCGGAAGTGATGGGCATTGCCGCCGAGATTGGTGGCCGGCAGGATCTCGGTCCAGCGCGTCGAGGAATCGGGATCGTTCTCGCTGCGGCAAGCTTCGAGGGAGGCGGCCGGCGGGTAGTTGCCGGTGAAGTGGCTGGTATCGATGTCGACGCCCTTGATCACGCCGGGCCTGCCCAGGCGGATGGTGCAGTGGTCATGGCCGGTTCCGCGCCGGCGCCGGCTTTCCCAGCCATCCATCCACTTGCCGTTCTCATCATATTTGCCGGGGATGAAGATCGCCGGCGCCGTATCGATGATCCGCTCCTTGGGCGCGAAGAACTCGTCGGTGGCGTGAATCGCCACGGCGCCCAGCCGCGGCTGGGCGAGATCGACCCAAAGTCGGGCGAAGTCCGGAAGTATCTCGGGCGGGCTGCTCATCAGGCGATTGCCTCGTAGGGATGGGTTTGGCGCCAGTGATTGGCGATATCGATCCGGCGGCAGATCCAGACCCGGTCATGTCGGCCGACATAGTCGAGGAAGCGGGCGAGGGCGGCAGCGCGGCCGGGCCGGCCGACGAGGCGGCAATGGAGGCCCACCGACATCATGCGCGGTGCCGTCTCGCCCTCGGCATAGAGCAGATCGAAGCTGTCCTGGAGATAGTTGAAGAACTGGTCGCCCGCGTTGAATCCCTGACTGGTGGCGAAGCGCATGTCATTGACGTCGAGGGTATATGGAATGATGAGCTGCGGCTTGCCTGCGACCTCGAGCCAGTAGGGCAGCTCATCGGCATAGCTGTCGGCGTCGTAGAGGAAGCCGCCCTCCTCGGCGACAATGCGCCGGGTGTTCGGGCTGCAGCGGCCGAGATACCAGCCCGTGGGCCGCGCGCCGGTGACCTGCTCGTGGAGCGCGATGGCGTCGGCGAGATGCTCGCGCTCGACCGCCTCGGGGACGAACTGGTAGTCGATCCAGCGATAGCCGTGGCAGGCGATCTCCCAATCCGCAGCCTGCATTCCCGCCACGGCCTCGGGGTGGCGGGCGAGCGCCATGGCGACGCCGAAGACCGTGACCGGCATCTGGCGCTGGGTGAACAGCCGGTGAAGCCGCCAGAACCCGGCCCGGCTGCCGAACTCGTAAATCGATTCCATGTTCACATGCCGCACGCCCTGCAAGGGCTGGGCGCTGACGATCTCCGACAGGAAGGCCTCGGAGGCATCGTCGCCATGGAGGACGTTGTTCTCGCCGCCCTCCTCGTAGTTGACGACAAACTGGAGCGCCAGTCGGGCCCCGCCGGGCCAGCGCGGGTGCGGGGGCGACGACCCATAACCCCGCATGTCGCGCGGATAGCTCGCGAATCCGGGCGGCAAGGATCGATCCTTCGGCACTTGGCCTGCTCTCCGTAGCGGCATCGGCGAACCAACTCTAGGTAGCGCCGGCTGTGGAGGCAACGCTGCTGGGAAGGGGCGGGGAGGGTTCGATGGCGCGATGCCGCTGGAGAGCGGCGGGCG
>DATBBO010000597.1:0-5732 GCA_036270995.1 Dongiaceae bacterium
CACAAGCCAGGTCCACGCCCAGCCAAGGCTGATGCGCAGCGAGTCCCATATGCCGGGCAGCGCGCTCGGTACCACGATGCGGGCGAGGATCCGGCGCTCGGGCAGCTCCAGCGTGCGGCCGATGTCGATGAAGTCCCACGGCACCCGCTTGACGTTGTCCATGATCAGCAGGACCTGCTGGAAGAAGGTGCCGATCCAGATGATGAGGAACTTCTGGGTGTCGCCGGTGCCCGACCACAGGATGGTCAGCGGCACGAAGGCCACCACCGGCATGTAGCGGATAAAATCGGTGAGCGGCTCGATCGCCGCCTCCCAGAGCCGGTAAGAGCCGATCACCACGCCGATGGGAATGGCCATGGCCGAGGCCAGCAAGAATCCCACGAGGATTCGGTACAGGCTGACGCCTGCGTCCTGCCAGAGCGTGCCGTTCGCGGCCAGAGAGACCATGCGCAGCCAGACGGCGCCGGGCGAGGGCAGGAAGAGCGGGCCGACGAGTTCCGCCCCGGTGGCGGCCGCCCAGGCCGCCACCAGGATCAAGAAGACGGAAGCCGCGATGGCGATGAAGCCGGCACGGCCGATCCGCGCGCCGATGCGAAAGAGCCGCCGCCGGCGGCGGATCGGCGCCGTCACCTATTTCGCCGCGGCGACGAAGCGCGGATCGATGAGATCCGCCGCGGAGACGTCCTTGCTGAGGATTCCCGCTTTCTTCGCCGCGGCCAGCACATCGGCGAAGGTCTTGGTGGAGAAATCGCCCTGGAGGGCCTGCTTGTTCTCCGCCAGGGAGTAGTAGCGCACGCCGTCGAAGGCCGTCTGCAGATCGGCGAGTGTCGAGCCGACGGATTTGGCGATGATGTCGCGGCCCTCTGGGGTGTGGGCCTTGTAGTACTGGAGTGCCTGGTCCCAGGACTCGACCAGCGCCAGGACCTGGCCGGGCTTGGATTTCAGCGCCTCCTCGCGGATGACCAGCACGTCGCTCACCAGCCCCGGATCCTCTCCGGCGGAATAGAGCAGCTTCACATTCGGGTCCTGCTTGCGTGCGATGGTGAGATAGGGCTCGTAGGTGACGGCGACCGGCACCCGCTTGGCGATCAGCGCGCTGCCGGCATCCGCCGCCGGCATCGGCACCGTCTGGACGTCGGCAATGGTCATGCCGTTCGCCTGAAGGGCATAGTTCAGCAGGATATCGCTGGTCGTGCCCTGCTCGAACGCGACCTGCTTGCCCTTGAGATCGGCGATGCTGGTGATGTCCTTGCCGGCGATGATGGCGTCGGCGGTCAGGCTGAAATCCTCCAGCATGACGATCTTGATGGGCAGGCCCGCCGCCGCCATGGCCATGGCGGTATGGGTCGCGATATTGGCGCCGTCGATCTGACCGCTGGCGAGCGCCGCGTTGATGTCCTTGTCTTCGGTGAAGTTGACCAGCTCGACCTTCTCGAGCCCGTTCTTGGCGAAGATGTTCTGGGTGGCGGCGATCTGCCACTGGCCGTAGCCGAGCCAGGGCTCCAGCCCGAGCTTGAAGCTGCCGGGCTCCGGCTTGCTGGGAATCGAATCATCGGCCAGCGCCGGCAAGCCGGCCAGGCCAAGGCAGAAGGCCGCAACTGCGGCGAGGCGCAATCCTTGACGCATGATCCTCTCCTGTTCGGTCAATGATTTACCAGTTCGTCGGCGCCCTCTTGGCGGCAAAAGTATATACAAGCTAATACAATTCGCCTAGCCGCCGGCGATGCCATCGGCGAGCAGGCCCACCGCGGTGGCGAAATAGGTCGAGCGGTTCCACTTCATGATGACCTTGAAGTTCGAGGTCGTGAGCCAGGCCCGCCCGGTGGGACCATCGGGCGCCACCAGCGCGGCGGGCTCGTCGGTCGCGGGCAGCGGGCTGCCATCGAAATTGCGCAGGCCCAGGTTCTGCCATTCGCGCAGGGGCCGGTCGTCTTTCCAGCCGATATAGGATTCGGGCAGCCCGGGCGGCAGTCGCACCGGCCGGCCCCAGCCCTGGTCGGCGCGCCAGCCATTGCTGGCGAGATAGTTGGCGATGGAGGCGAAGACATCGGCCTCGTTGGTCCAGATGTCGCGGCGGCCGTCGCCGGTATAGTCGACAGCATATTTGAGATAGCTCGAGGGCATGAACTGGCACTGGCCCATGGCGCCAGCCCAGGAGCCGGTCATGGCCTCGGGCGTGATGTTTTTCTGCTGCAGGATCGTGAGGGCATCGATGAGCTCGCTGCGGAACATTTCCTGCCGGCTGCTGCCATAGGCGAGGGTGGCGAGCGAACCGATGACCGAGTAACCGCCGGTGAAGCGGCCATAGTCGGACTCGATGGCCCAGAGGGCGACGATGTATTGCGGCTGTACGCCATAGGCCTGGCTGACCTTCTCCAGCAGCGGGCGATATTGGTCGAGCAGATCGCGGCCCTGATCGATGCGCTGCTTGGTGACGGTCTTGGCGGCGTATTGGGCGAAGGTGAGGGTAAACTCGGGTTGGCTGCGGTCGAGATCGAGGACCTTCTGGTCGGGTTCGATTCCCGCCAGTGCCGCGTCCAGCGTCTGCTGCGAGATGCCCTGGCTTGCCGCCTCCTGACGCACACCCTGGAGCCAGTCGGCGAAGCTCGCCCCAGTCGTCGGGCTCGGCGCGGTCTCGGCCATCGCCGTCGCCTGGGCCCGCGCGCTCGGGGCGGCCGCTGCCGGCGGCGGGGCCGGCGCCGGCCGTCCGGCGCAAGCCGCCAGCAAGGTCATGAGCAGGCTGACGAGAGTGGGCTTCAGCAGCCCGAAGCGGGAAGCGGCGACCGTCATGGCGAACCTCACCTCCAAGCCCAATTGGCGACGATACTAGTTGAAGTCTCGCGGAATCCGCTCGTCCCATTGGCGGGTGAAGATCCGCTCCTTGCCTTCATAGGCATCGAGGCTGGCCTCGATCAGGAAATGGGTCTTGTCGGCGCGCATGACCGTGCGGGTCTCGGTGCGGGTCTGCCAGTCGCCGCGGCCGATGGCGATGTGATAGGTGATCTCGACCTCGGCGGCGAGGGGATCATCGTCGCGGATGCGATAGGCTTCGCGCTGGACGAAGTCGGTCTCGAGCCCGATATGGTCGATGGTGTAGTGGCCCATATCCTCCTCGATCCCATAGGTCGAGATCCCGGATCCGACATCGCGCTCGATCCAGCGCCGGCCCTTGGACGGCCGGTGATAGGTCTTGGCGAGCGGCTCCGATCCTTCGGATTCGCCGAAGGGCCGAAGCTTCTTGTCCTCGGCCCGGGGTGCGCGCACGGGCAGCTCCAGTCGGCTGGCCGCCGTGAAGATCTTCAGGGTTACGGGCTCGGGCGAGGGCCAGACCAGGGGCCAGTAGCTGGTGGAGATCGAGACGCGAATGCGATTGCCGGCAGCGAACGCATGGGCGATGTCGTTGAGGGATAGGCTCACGCGGGTGCGCTGGCCCGGCGCCATGGCAGCCGGATGCTCGTGGCTCTCGCGATGGGTCAGGTTGAGCAGCCCGTAGGTGATGCGGGTCGAAGCTCCGTCGGGCGTCACCTCGTTGAGACGCACAGCGACGAAGGCACCCGGCCGATCCACGGCGAGCTCCAGGGTCACTTTCGCCGCCCCCATGATTTCCAGGCGCTCCGGCAGAGGCTCGCTGTCGAAGGTAAGGGAGCGGCCGTCATCGGCGCGCTGGTCCAGCGGACGCTCCGGCCCGATGCCGAAGCCGCACCAGGCGCCGCAGCCCTCGCCCACCGATTGGGGAGAGAGGGTTTCGGCAACTGTCTCGGCACCGGGGTTCGCCGAGAGCCGGCCGCCAGCATCGAGCGCCAGGACCCGACTCTTGATATTGGGGCTCGGCCAGCTGGGCTCGGCGACCCAGCGGCCGGGGCGCTCGTCGTAATAAGCGAGCGGGGGCGCCGGCTCCTCCATCCAGACCCGGTACTGGGGCTCATCCATGATTCCGGTCTCGATCCCCTTCAGCCATTTGTCCCACCAGCGCAGCGCCTCCTGCAGGAAGCCGATCTGCGGGCCGGGCTTGGCGAAATGCGGATATTTATGCGCCCAGGGACCGATCAGCCCCTTCTTGGGGCATGGCAGGTGGGCCAGCATGCGCGGAATGGTGTTGGAATAGCCATCGGCCCAGCCGCCCACCAGATAGACCGGGCAGGCGATCGCGCTCCAATCCTCGCAGATGGAGCCGTGCTTCCACAGCGCGTCGCGGCGCTGATGGCGCAGCCAATGGGCGACCAGCAACGGCTGATGCTTCAGACGGTTCAGCCAGGTTTCGCGCCAACGCTTCCCGAGCAGCGCCTTGTCCGGCGGGCGCGACATGTAGCCCAGCATCACCGAGGCCCATTGCAGATTGTCGTTCAGCAGGCAGCCACCCATGAAGTGGATGTCATCGGCATAGCGGTCGTCGGTGGAGCAGAGGGAGATCACGGCCTTGAGTTCCGCCGGCCGGCGGGCCGCCACCTGCAATCCGTTGAATCCACCCCAGGAGATGCCGATCATCCCGATCGCACCGGTGCACCAGGGCTGGGCCGCAATCCAGCGCATGACCTCCAGGCAATCGTCCTGCTCCAGCTTGATGTATTCGTCCTCCAGCAACCCGTCGGATTCCCCGGCGCCCCGCATGTCGACGCGGATGCAGGCATAGCCATGGCCGGCAAAATAGGGATGGGTCAGGTGATCGCGTTCCGCCGTGCCGTCGCGCTTGCGGTAGGGCAGATATTCGAGGATGGCGGGCACGGGCTTCTGCTCCGCATCGACCGGAAGCCAGATCCGCGCGGCGAGCCGGCAGCCGTCGGAGAGCGTGATGAACAGGTTCTCGATCTCGCGCACCTGGCGCGGGAACTGGGTGACGATATCCATGGCTGATACATGCTCGCTGCAGAAGTTGACCGGTTCATGACAGGAGGAATGCTTCGGCCGAGTCCGACCCGCTCCCTGGCCCCATGACTTGGCGATCCTTAGCCGAGGCGGCCGCCGCGTTCAATGCGCGCATGCGCTGTCCCGCAATCTCAATAATATGACTATTACCCGTCGGCCGCGCCTGCTGATTCGGCTTCAAACCCGCCGGCACTCCGGGGTTGCGCCAGCTTGGCGCAGGGATGGGTCATAGAAGGAATTGGCTCAGAACCTGTAGTCGAGGGCGAGGGAGATGGTCTGGGCCAGCGTGTTCCCAGTGGGGGCGTGATACTGTGCCATTCCATCCCTAGCGCGGAAAGCGTGTCGGAGCCCAGGCCGGAAGAGATTCCGGCGAGTCGAGGGGCTCGGCGAGAAGCCGGCGTATGCGCGGCTCGATGGCGGGGGATTCAGGCGCGAGAACGGCTGTCTGGGCCATGGCGGCCCGGAGATCGGCATGGCGGCCGAGAAAGCGGAAGACGACGCGGCTCGCCACCGGCCGCCGGGCACCGCCCATGGGTGTATCGAGGCAGACGCCGCTCAGCACGCCGACATCCGAGCGGTAGGTGGGCTGCAGGATCGTCGTCGAGAGGGTGGGCGCGCCGAGAAGCTGCTGCTCGATGATGGTCAGGAGATGGGCCTGCATGGTGGCGACACCGGCGCATTTCATCAGATAGCGCTCGCCGGTATCGGGCTCCGCAGGGTAGCGCCCGACCGCCTTGGTCACGATCCAGCCCCCCGCCCGGCCGATGCGCATGACGTAGCGCAGCACATGGCCGGGCCAGGAGAACGAGTTGATGTAGCAGTGATAGACGCCGAGGAAGCGCTCGGCGTCGATATCGGGCCTGAGGAAG
>DATBBO010000598.1:0-7585 GCA_036270995.1 Dongiaceae bacterium
GTCTGCAATGCCTCGCCCGCGGCGGACAGCATGCCTAATCTTCTCGCCCTCGAGGCGGCGGTGGAGCTTGCCTCCGCCGAGAGACGGCGCGTCATGCCGCTGGCGGAGTTCGTCACCGGCAATCGCCGGACGCTCAGGGGATCTGCGGAGCTGGTGACGGCCCTGCTGATTCCCCGCGGCCTCGAGGCCGCGCGCAGCAGCTTCCTCAAGCTGGGGGCACGGCGCTATCTTGTCATCTCCATCGTCATGGTCGCCGCGGTCCTGGAGGAGCGGGCGGGCAAGGTCGCCGCGGCGCGGATCGCCGTCGGCGCCTGTTCGGCCGTGGCCTGCCGCCTGCCAGCGCTGGAGCAGGCGCTTCTCGGCCGGCCTTGGGACCGTGGCCTGGCGGCGGCGGTCGAGCCGGCGCAGCTCGCGGTGCTCTCGCCCATCGACGATGTCCGCGCCGGGGCCGCCTACCGGCGCGATGCCGCGCTGGTGCTGCTGCGCCGCGCGCTCGAAAGTCTGGGAGAGGCCGCATGATACGCTTCCACCTAAACGGCACCAGGGTCGCCGTGGAGGCCGCCCCGTCGCGCCGCCTCTCCGAGGCGCTGCGCGAGGATCTCGGCCTGACCGGCACCAAGATCGGCTGCAATGCCGGGGATTGCGGCGCCTGCACCGTGCTGCTGGAGGGCGAGCAGGTCTGCGCCTGCCTGGTGCCGCTGGGGCAGGTCGAGGGGCGGGAGGTCGTCACCGTCGAAGGTCTTTCCGCCGGCGGGCATCTGAGCGCGCTCCAGGAATCCTTCCACCGCCATGGCGCCGCCCAATGCGGCATCTGCACCCCCGGGATGCTCATCGCTGCGGCGAGCCTCCTGCGCCGCAATCAGAAGCCCAGCCAGACGGAGGTGGAGGATGCCATCGGCGGCGTGCTCTGTCGCTGCACCGGCTATCGCAAGATCGTCGAGGCGATCCTCGATCTGAGCGCACCGACAGCGACATCACCGATGCCCGCTGCCGGAGAGTCGGTGGGCGCGCGTATCGCCAAGCTCGACGGCATCGCCAAGCTGACCGGCGCCGAGCGCTTCGGCGCCGATGCCTTTCCTGCCGATTGCCTTTGGTTGCGCATCATCCGCTCGCCCCATGCCAGCGCCCGCTTCACCCTCGGCTCCTTCGAGCCGCTCCACCGGCGCCATTCGGGCCTGGCCCTGGTGCTGACCGCGGCCGATGTGCCGAGCAACGGCTACGGCGTCTATCCCGACATCAAGGACCAGCCGGTCCTGGCGCCGGGCCGGGTGCGCTATCGCGGCGAGGCGGTCCTAACCCTGGTGGGCGACCGCTCGACGGTCGAGGCCATCACCGAGGCCGAGCTGCCCATCGACTGGCAGGTGGAGACCCCAATCCTCGAGCCGGAGGCAGCGCTGATCCCCGGCGCGCCGGTGCTGCACGATCTCCGCCCCGGCAATGTGCTGGTGCGCGGCTTCCTTCGGAAAGGCGATCCCGCTTCGGCGATGAACCGGGCCGCGGCGGTGGCCGAGGGCTTCTTCGAGACCCCCTTCATCGAGCATGCCTATATCGAGCCCGAGGCCGGCTATGCCCGGCGGGTGGGCGACCGGATCGAGATCTTCGCCTGCACCCAGACCCCCTATATGGACCGCGACGAGACGGCGCTGATCATGGGCTTCGACCGGGCGCGGATCCGAATCATTCCTTCCGCCTGCGGGGGTGGCTTCGGCGGCAAGCTCGACCTCTCGCTCCAGCCGCTGATCGCGCTCGCGGCCTGGAAGCTCGACCGGCCGGTGCGCTGCACTTACAGCCGGCCCGAATCCATGCGCAGCACCACCAAGCGGCATCCGGCGAAGATCCACGCCCGCTTCGGCTGCGACGCGAAGGGCAAGCTGACAGCCGTTGAATTTGAAGGAGATTTCAATACCGGCGCCTATGCCTCCTGGGGGCCGACGGTGGCCAATCGCGTTCCGGTCCACGCCACCGGTCCTTATACGGTGCCCAGCGCCCGGGCCGTGACTCGCGCGGTCTACACCAACAACCCACCGGCCGGCGCCTTCCGGGGCTTCGGCGTGCCCCAGGCGGCCATCGCCCATGAGGCGCTGATGGATGAGCTGGCGGCAAAGCTAGGGATGGATTTGCTGGAGTTCCGCCATCTGAACGCGATCCGGGCCGGCGATGAGACCGCGACCGGCCAGCACCTGGCGGCGAGTGCCGGCCTCGCCCAATGCCTGGAGGCCCTCAGGCCCCGCTGGCGTGCGGCGCGCGCGGCGGCGGAGCAGGCCAATCGCGCACCGGGCAGCCTGAAGCGGGGCGTGGGCATCGGCTGCATGTGGTACGGCATCGGCAATACCTCGCTGGCGAACCCCTCCGCCATGCGTATCGGCCTCGGGGCCGATGGAGGGGTCACCCTCTATAACGGCGCTGTCGATATCGGCCAGGGCTCAAACACCATCATGACCCAGATCGCCGCAGATGCGCTGGGCGTGCCGGTCTCGACCTTCCGCATCGTCATGGGCGACACCGACCGGACCATGGATGCCGGCAAGACCTCCGCCTCGCGCCAGACCTTCGTCTCCGGCAATGCCGTCAGGGCGGCGGGAGAGGATCTGCGCCAGAAGCTGCTGCGCCTCGCCAATGTCGGCACCGGCGCTGCGATCCGCCTCGGCGAGGGAAGGGCAGTGCTGAGCGAGAACGGCCGTGACCAGGTCGTCGAGCTCGCGCGCCTGCCGGTGGTGAACGGGGAGGGCGATGTGCTGGTGGGCGAGGGGCATTTCGATCCGCCCACCACGGCGCTGGACGCCGATGGCCAGGGCATTCCCTATGCCACCTATGGCTTCGCCGCGCAGATGGCGGAAGTCGAGGTCGATGTCGAGCTGGGCATAGTGAAGGTCCGGCGCATCACCGCGGCCCATGACGTGGGCCGGGCGATCAACCCGATCCAGGTGGAGGGCCAGATTCATGGCGGCATTGCCCAGGGCCTGGGCCTCGCCTTGATGGAGGAGTACCTGCCAGGCCGCAGCGAGAACCTGCACGACTATCTGATCCCGACCGTGGGCGACATGCCGGAGATCGAGGTCATCATCATCGAGGATCGCGAGCCGCTCGGCCCCTATGGCGCCAAGGGCATCGGCGAGCCGGCGCTGATCCCGACCGCGCCCGCCATTCTGGGCGCCATCCACCATGCCACGGGCGCGCGCGTGACCCGCGTCCCGGCAACGCCGGAGCGGGTGCTGGCGGCCATTGCGGGCGCGGCAGCATCCCTGAGGGCCGCCCAATGAGCGAGATCACGACGGACCGTGACGCGAAGGATGCCGCCGAGGGCATCATCACCTGCGATGCCTGTCCCGTGCTCTGCCGCATCCGCCCGGGGCGCACCGGCGCCTGCGACCGCTATGGCAATGTCAGCGGCGTGCTGACCCGCATGGACCCCATGATCATCGCCTCCCATACCGAGGCGAAGCAGGGGGCCATGGTGCCCTTCCTCGGGGCCGGGGAATGGAAGGGCACATTGCTGCCGGGCGGGGAGGCCTTCGTCACCGGCATCGGCGCCGGCACCACCTATCCCGATTACAAGCCCGCGCCCTTCATCGTCTCCAGCCGGCCCGGCGGGGTCGATATGGTGACGGTGGTGACCGAGGGCATCTTCAGCTATTGCGGCCTCAAGCTGAAGATCGACACCGACCGCTTCGTCGGTCCCGAGCAGGCTGCCGTGCGCGCCGAGGACGAGCAGGTCGGTCATGTGACCACGGCGGAATACGGCTCCCAGATGCTGGCACTGGGGGGCGTGCGCCATCTGACCGGCGGCAGCAAGAAGGAGGGCGTGGTCACCTGCGAGACCATGCTGACCCTGGCAAACAAGGGTGCGGTGGAGCTCGCCATCGATGGCGGTGCGACGCTGACGGTGCAGGCGGGCCGTCCGCCCATCGTCAACGGCACGCAGGAGGAGCGCATGCGCGTCGGCTGCGGCTCCGCCACCATCGGCATCTTCGCCAAGCAATGGCAGGGCCATGCCGATGAGGTGATCGTCGTCGACGACCATATCACCGGCGTGCTGACGGAGCATCAGGCCGGCCGCTTCCTGGAGATGCGCCCGGCCGGCATCCGCGTGCGCGGACGGAAATCGACTCCCGGGCGCTATTTCCAGGTGGCCAGTCCGGGGCTCGGCTGGGGCGGCACCGACATCACGGATCCCCTCGCCATCATCGAGAAGATCGATGCCAAGA
Organism: Dongiaceae bacterium; assembly: GCA_036270995.1. Classification (GTDB taxonomy): domain Bacteria; phylum Pseudomonadota; class Alphaproteobacteria; order Dongiales; family Dongiaceae; genus DASXQK01. Next base: position 4,206 of record DATBBO010000598.1, read on the forward strand.
CCGCCTGGCCGGGCATGCGGCTCTTGATGGTCAGCACGACCGGCGAGGATGCGGCTTATTTCATTCTCGACGAGGGGCTCAAGCCCGTGCCGGCCACCATGCCCGAGGCCATCCGCAAGGCAGTCGAGCGCATCGGCGAGAATTGCGAGCCGGCGCTGACCACCGTGATGTTCATGGCAGGCGCGGGCGGGAGCCTGCGCGCCGGCGTCACGGAGAATCCCATCCGCCTCACCCGCTCCATCAAGGAGGCGCTGGTGCGCGTCACCTCAGGCGGCGCGCCGGTCTATATTTGGCCGGGCGGCGGCATCACCTATATGGTCGATGTGGCGGCGATGCCCGACAACGCCTTCGGCCATGTGCCGACGCCGGCCATCGTTGCGCCCATCGAGTTCACCATGCGCCTCGAGGACTACCGCGATCTCGGCGGCCATATGGGCTCCGTCCGCCCGGTCGAGGCGGTGCTGGAGCAGATTCATCGGGCGGGCCTGCCTGGGCGGTAGGGCAGGAAGTCGCGCTCGTCCTTCACTTGTAATCCCGGCGCAAGCCGGGGTGAGGGGATGGAAATCGAAGAGGGATCATCATGTGTCGAGCCATCAAGACGCTGCATAACTTCAAGCCGCCGGCGACGGAGGAGGAGATCCGCGCCTCGGCCCTCCAGTTCGTCCGCAAGCTCAGCGGCTTCACGCGGCCCTCGAAGGCCAACGAGCTCGCCTTCAACCGCGCGGTCGAGGATGTCGCGCGGGTGGCCCATGACCTGCTCGACTCCCTGGTGACGACGGCCCCACCCCGTGATCGCGATGTGGAGGCTGGCAAGGCCCGCGCCCGATCGGCGGAGCGGTTCCGCGACGCTTCCCGGGGGTGAGCGCGCAACGCGCCCGGCTCGCTGATGGCCGGCTGCATCTGAACCACGGTCCTATCAATCTGATCATCGAAGCCTTCGGCGAGAGGGCCGAGATCGAGGCGGCCTATGACCAGGCCTAGGCCCGCTTTCCCGCGATCCTGCCCGAGCTCACCCAGGAGCTTCCGATCCTGCGCCGGCCCATGGGCCAGGCGATGCCGGAGCTCGCGGGCCCGGTCGCCCGGCGCATGGCCGAGGCCGTGCGCCCCTTCCGACAGCGCTTCATCACCCCCATGGCCGCCGTCGCCGGCGCGGTGGCGGAGGAGATGCTGGCGGCGCTCATCGCCGGGCGGCGCCTGGCCAAGGCCTATGTCAATGACGGCGGCGACATCGCGCTCCATCTCGGCCCCGGCGAGCGCTTCACCGCCGGCATCGTCGCCGAGCTGGAGGCCCCGGCCATCGCCGGGCGCGCCGAGATCAGGGCGAGCGATGCCGTGCGCGGGATCGCCACCAGCGGCCGGGGTGGGCGGAGCTTCAGCCTCGGCATCGCCGATGCGGTGACGGTGCTGGCGCCGGGCGCCGCGGCGGCGGATGCCGCCGCCACCATGATCGCGAATGCCGTCGATCTCGATCATCCCGCCATCGCGCGGCGTCCCGCGGCGAGCCTCGATCCCGACAGCGATCTGGGCGATCTGCCGGTGACCGTCGCGGTCGGCGATCTCTCACCCGGCGAGGTGGCCGCCGCACTCGATGCGGGCTGCGAGCGCGCGATGGAATATGCCCGTGCTGGACTTATCCTGGCGGCGATGCTGCAATTGCGCGGCGAACGACGAATTGTGAGTGCCGATGGATATTCTCATCCGCAAGTTTCACTCCACCCTTGACGAGATCTTCCATGAAGGCGGCCCGCGGCCGGCGCGCCCCTTGCGGCGTGCCGCCCTGCTTGCCGTGATCCACAATCCCTATGCCGGGCGCTACGAGCCCGACATTCTGCCGATGATGGAGAGCCTGAACGGGCTCGGCGTCGAGATGGCGGGCCGTCTCGTCACGCTGCTGGGCGGCGACGCTAGGGCGGTCGAGGGCTATGGCAAGGGCGCCATCGTGGGGGCGGCCGGCGAGCTGGAGCATGGCGCGCTCTGGCATGTGCCCGGCGGCTATGCCATGCGCCGCGTGCTGGGGGAGGCCAAGGCCATCGTGCCCTCGGCCAAGAAGGTGGGCGGGCCGGGCGCGCGCCTCGACGTGCCGGTGACCCATATCAATGCCAGCTATGTGCGCAGCCATTTCGACGCCATGGAGGTGGGTCTCGCCGACGGGCCGCATGAGGACGAGCTGTTGCTGGCGCTGGTGATGACGACGGGCCCGCGTATTCATGCGCGGGTCGGCGGGCTCGCGGCCGCGGAGATCAAGGGAGAGGATGGATTGCGATGAAGGCCGATATCCGCAAGATCGTGGTCACCGTCGAGGAGACGCGGCGCGAGATGGGCAAGGCGGTGAGCCCGCCCACGCGCAAGGCGGTGGCCGCCGCGGTGATCAAGAATCCCTTCGCCGGACTCTATGCCGAGAATCTCGAGGATCTGATGGTGATCGGCGAGGAGCTGGGCGGCCTGCTCGGCGAAAAGGCGGTGGCGGCCCTCGGCGTCACGCCCCACGAGATCGAAAGCTACGGCAAGGCCGCCATCGTCGGCGAGAAGGGCGAGTGGGAGCATGCCGCCGCCATCCTCCACCCGCGCCTCGGCAAGCCGCTGCGGGCCGCGGTGGAGAAGGGTGCCGCCCTCGTGCCCTCGGCCAAGAAGATCGGCGGGCTGGGGGCCGCCATCGACGTGCCGCTCGGCCACAAGGACGCTGCCTTCGTGCGCAGCCATTTCGACGCGGTGGAGATCCGCATTCCCGACGCGCCGCGGGGCGACGAAATCGTCGTCGCCGTCGCCGTCACCGATAGCGGCCGCCCGCTGCCGCGGGTCGGCGGTCTGCAGAAGAACGAGATCAAGGGCGAGGACGGGCTGAGATAAGCGGCCTGCTGATTCTGCCGGCGCCCATTCCTACGGGGCCAGTTGCAGCCTCGTGACGAAAGCGCTCGAGCCTCCCGGCAGACCGGGCAGGATCGGGTTCTGGGTCGGGAAGTCGGGAGAGGTGGTGTGGCCGGTTACGTAGGCGTCGCCGCCGGGCCCGACGGCGATGGCCCTGCCCTCGTCGTTCTGATTTTCCCCGAGATAGGTCGAATAAACCAGCGAGTTGCCGTCCTGGCTGATCTTGGAGACGAAGACATCGCGTCCGCCCGGCGGCGAATCCTGAAGAGCGTTCACCGCCGGAAAGAACCGCCCGGTTATCGTGCCGGTTACATAGGCGAAGCCGTGGAAGACGGCGATCGCATTGCCGGACTGGTCGGCGAATTGGCCGCCGACGAATCGCAATAGAGCAGCGAATGGCCGTTCTGGGCGACCTTGGCGATGAACATACCGGGTATCGGTTCGTCGTGGGGGGTCAGACTATGCGTGATCGGAAAATGAAACGAGGCGTAGTTCCCGATCACATAGGCGTGCTC